>NZ_ALNL01000044.1:0-299347 GCF_000293155.1 Mogibacterium sp. CM50
ATGACAGGAGGCATAGGCCACAGGTTCCAGAACTTTACCGTATTTCTACGAAATGTTCTGCCTCCACCCGGCATATTCGCTTGAGTGCTTCGTCCAAACAACCACTTCAGGAACATATTTAATTGCTTTGACGAGTTATCGATTTTAGGTGTAAATGATGACTTGCACTCAGGGCAAAACCATCTCTGCGTACCTGAACTATTCTTTCCATGTCTGATACATTTGGCTCCACAATATGGACAATTAACGCTCTTCATTCGGTATCCTCCCGATAATTCATTCTCAGAAAGATATAACGCCAATACATGTTGAAATTTCAACTGTTAACAAGCATTCTAAACACGTTTTTTGTCCACCCTCTATCTTCTTTCAAAAAAGATAAAACCGCTATAGCCATTGAAATTTCAATGGCTATAGCGGTTTTGTAACACGTTTTTTGTCCTATAAGCCGCAAAAGGAACAGAAGGAGGTGCATTCACATGGGAGTGAATGACATAAATAGTTTAGCGCATTCAAAGTGGAACTGCAAATATCACATAGTTTTCGCACCAAAATATCGAAGAATGGTGTTCTATGGACAAAAGAAAAATGAGATTGGAAAAATATTAAGAAAACTATGTGAGTGGAAAGGTGTAGAGGTTCTGAATGCTGAGGCATGCCCGGATCATATTCACATGCTATTATCTATACCACCCAAATATTCGGTATCCAAATTCATGGGATATCTAAAAGGTAAGAGCAGTACAATGTTGTATGAACAGTTTGGGGAATTAAAGTATAAATACAGAAACCGAGAATTTTGGTGCAAAGGATATTATGTAGATACAGTAGGTAAAAACGAAGCAAGAATATCCGAGTATATATCAAAACAACTGGAAGAAGACAAAATGGGAGACCGGCTAACCATGAGCGAAGCTGGAGCATTCAGGAAAAAGAAAAAGTAGGTTAAGGCAAAACGCAACTGACAGACCGCGTTTACGCGTTTGACGCGTCCGCGAGGAGCAGAGGGCTTTGCCCGCCTACTTAACAACCACGCGTTCGACGCGTGGATGGTTTTTGCCTAAAAGTGGAAAGGAGAACACATGGTATAGGGAAAAAGAGAACCAGTATTAGGGTATAGGTTAATACAGGAAATTAATTACATACCCTTTTAAGAGTTGAAATGGTGTAATGATATTTATTCAAGAGGTTCTTTGAAGAGATAGTTATACAACATTTCCGCAAATTCATTAATTACTTTTTCTTTGTTTTGTGTTTCATCAGGATAAAAAGCTAGTTCATGAACTATACTTTCCACAGTTGTATGAATTATAAATGACGCTGTGGAAAGGTCTTTTATCTTGAGATTTGGGCGATAAAATTCAAGCAATGAGAGGATTTTATTTGTAGCAAATATACGATATGGCTTTTCAAGTTCACGAAAATCATTATTTTGATAGGAAAGAGCCGTAATTTTCTTTTGAAACGATGTTAGATAACTGTGACTATCTAAGACAAATTTAATATATTTTTTAATTATTTCAAAGAATGAAAATTGCGATAAATCTTCCGGAATAATTTTTTCTAAAATATTTGAATAAAGATCTTTTACAAGCTCATCATAAATTGCTTTTTTATTTGGATAGTAGCTATAAAGCGAACCAATGGATACGCCTGCAGTCTTTGCAATTTCATTTGTACTTACATTTGCATAATCTTTCTCTGAAAAAAGGAGAAGAGCAGTATTTTTTATGAGATTTTTTCTTTCGATGCTTCTTTTTTGTTTCGGTATTCTAATATTTTTATGTTTTGATTCTTTACTTTTCATAACATCTCCAATATACAACGGTGGGTATTGAATTTTTTGTAATAACGATGAGTCTTTCAATTAAAATCTTGTAGAAATCTAGATTTTTTAGACTAAATAAAAAACTCCAACGTAAGTATAACATATGGACAAAAAAATTTAAAGGTAAAATGCGAGTACTTGCTCATAATGTATTGACAAGGCAATAAAAAAAGTATATTATCAATATGAGCCATAACTCACATTAATAATATACTTTTTTTAGCATATATACTTTTCACAACAGACACCTGATGTGATTAAGATTAATGGGAAAATTCAATATATAACATAAAAATTTATGTGGAAAGGAGAAAAAAATGTGTTTTATTCGTTTTCAAAATGTAACGAGAGAATATAAGGTTGGGAACAATGTAATAAAGGCTTTGAATGATGTGAATTTGGAAATTAAGCAAGGTGATTTTACAGTAATTTTAGGTCCTTCCGGCTCAGGAAAATCTACTTTTTTAAATCTTCTTGGAGGTATGGATTATGTTACGAGAGGAGAGATTTATGTAGGAGAGAACAATATATCAAAATTTACCGATAAAGAACGTACTCTTTATCGTCGTAAAGATATTGGTTTTGTTTTTCAGTTTTATAATCTTATACCGACTCTTACAGCTTATGAAAATGTAGATATGGTATCCAAATTATCTGATGTTGCCATTTCGGCTGAAGAAGCATTAGAAGCGGTAGGATTGAAAGACAGAGCGGAAAACTTGCCATCTCGGTTATCGGGAGGAGAGCTTCAGAGAGTATCCATAGCAAGAGCTCTTTGCAAAAATCCTAAGCTGCTTCTTTGTGATGAACCTACGGCGGCTCTTGACAGTGAAACCGGGAAAAAAGTTTTAATTACGCTTTGTTCCATGGCAAAAGATTATGGTCATACAGTAGTTTTGGTAACTCACAATGCTGCAGTGGCCCCTGCGGCAGACAGACTTATCAGACTTAGAGATGGTGAAGTCAGTGAAGTTATGGATCAGGAAAATCCTATTTCTATGGAGGAGGTTTTCTGGTAATGAAATATTTAAATAAAAAATTTGGCAGAGATATATTGCAACAATGGAAGCAGTTTGTGTCGGTACTTGTTATGGCTCTCATCTCGGTTTCAATTTACTGCGGAATGAGTTC
Source organism: Mogibacterium sp. CM50 (assembly GCF_000293155.1). NCBI lineage: Bacteria > Bacillati > Bacillota > Clostridia > Peptostreptococcales > Anaerovoracaceae > Mogibacterium > Mogibacterium sp. CM50. The sequence goes on from NZ_ALNL01000044.1 coordinate 2,960, forward strand.
AGTATGGACGGGGATGGAAGAATCATATACTGATTACAAAGAAAAAACTAACTTGGCAGATGCTTATATCAATGGCATAAATATAAGCGGGGAAAACATCTCAAATATAAAAAAATTGTCTTATGTAAATCAGGCTGAAGGATCAATATTCGTTAAGTTTAATACGAGAATTGACAATGAAGATTCAGAGCTTTATATCAATTCATTTACAAATAGCACTAAAAAACTCATGAATCCGCTCCTTAGAAGCGGGCACCCCCTAAAGGATGATGAAGAAGGTATATGGATTGACGAAGATTACGCTAAGATACACAATCTGAAAGAGGGGGATAAGATTGTACTCGAGCTTAAGGGGATTAAGAAGAAAGTAAAGATTTTGGGGACTGTTCTCGATGCAGAAAATATATATTTTGTCACTTCTTATGCAGAAACAGTTCCAGATCATAAAAGACACGGATATGCTTATATAAGTGAAAAATATATAAATAAAATTTTGGGAACAGTATCTTATAATCAGGTGAGACTTGATTTACCAGAAAAGTCTGTTTCCAAGTCAAAGCTGGAAACAGATATTAAACGGATAATGGGAGATTCTTTTTCATCAGTAGTCATGAAAGAAGATAAAATCTCTATCACTCAGGTTGATGAGGAAATAAATCAAATTCACAAAATGGCAATGCTGTTTTCAATTGTATTTATCTTGTTATCAATTTTATCAATTTATACTACGATGAGCCGTCTTATAAGCAATCAGATGGTTCAGATTGGTACACTTAAATCTTTAGGATTCTATGATAGACAAATTTATATTCACTATGGGGCATATGGATTTTTGGTAGCTACCATAGGAAGTCTTGTTGGGCTGATTTTTGGATATACGGTGGTGGCAAATCTTGTTATGAATATAAAAAAGGCGACACTGACACTTCCTATATGGAAAAAATCCTTTGGAATAGATAGTATGATCTTGATTGTGCTGATTATTACGGTTTGTACCTTGGCTGCAATCATTACTACAAGAAAGGTGATTAAAAACAATCCTTCTTTTACAATCAAAGGGATGCTTGATAAAAAGTCAAGTGGTCCTGGAATATACAAAAAATCAAGATTGTCATATGATTGGCTTTGGACGATCAGGAGCATTCGAATTCATCCAATCAGAACATTTGTGAGCATAACGGCAATTGTGGGAAGTATTGTATTGATGGTTGCCGGTATTGGTGTGTGTGATTCTCTTTACAGTTCCTATCAAGATGTTTATAATAATGAATTTTGTTATAAGTATATTGGGCAGGTATACGGAGAATCTTATAATGATTTAAGTCGCAAATTGAATTCTTTTGATGTGCAGTTTGCACAGACTGAAACTGCTGACTTTTCTTTTCAAGAAGCTGAAAAATCAGGTTCTCTTTTAGTGCTTGATTCAGGTGACAAAATCAGAATTTTTGATGCAAAATCAAAAAAGAAAATCAAGATAGAAAAAGATGAAGTGGCAATTGCTTCTCAGCTGGCAGAACAACTTGATGTTAAAGTTGGAGATAAGATTGCATATAAGACGAAAAGTTCGTTAAAACAACATAAGGTTACCGTCACGGCAATCGTGGATGCAAAGATGCCTCAAGGTATTTTTATACACAAAGATAAGGTGAAAAACTTTGAACCAAACACAATTTATATAGGAAACAACGAAGCTTATGAACAAGCAAAAAAAGAAGAATCAATAAGCAATATAATATCTATAAAAAAGCAACAAGACAATATGAAAGAAATGATGGATAGTGTTCATTCAATCATGTATATACTAATTTTGGCAGCATTTGTATTAAGTGTCGTTATTCTATATAATCTTGGTATCTTGTCATACCTTGAACGTTATCGTGAATATGCAACAATGAAGGTTATAGGGTTTAAACATAGTGAAATTATGGCAATGGTACTTAAGGAGAGTTTTCTAAATCTTTTGATTGGATTTGTTATCGGAATTCCTTTGAGCAAGCAGTTCTTGAAATTATATATAAGAGTTGTTTCCATGGATAGCATGGAATGGGTGCCTATTATTACTAAAGATCATTTTTTGATAGTTATATTCAGCGTTATAGGATTTTCTGTTTTAGTCAATTTGATTGTATCCATGAGAATAAGAAAGATTGACATGGTTGAAGCGTTAAAATCCATTGAATAATGGAGAAGTTTAATATAGGTGTATTGTTTAGGAAACCTTCTATAATTTTGTTGAGAGTCTTTTGCACAAATACTGAAATAGGGTATATAAATAATAATTATGAGAGAGGAAGATGTCTCCTCAGATAATTCAAGCAATTCCGTTGGAAGGATGTTAAATAGATATATTTTTTGAAGTCAAAAAGAATGTTTGTTTTGATGTGAAGCTTTGACTGGGCAAGAAAGCTTTTGAGTCATTAAACGAGTTGTAGGTGTTTATATTGTTGTATGGTATTGAATGATACTATCTAAACAGTCACATAAAGTGCTGTAAGGAGGATATAGACGTACCATTTGTAAGATGTCTGCTAAAGATATTTTACCATCAGGATATCCAAAGTTGAACAAGTTATTGTATGACACTTTTTCATAAGAAAATGTGTCGGTAAAACATATTATACGACTAATCATCACAGCAGTACTTTGTATCGAGCTTATCAACATGGTAATGCAAAAGAACAATATGCACGATACAGATACCTTTGAATTTTTCAAGTATATCATCAAGATGTGGATTGCTGTATGGTTAGTATCTCATGCCTTTGAGTTTTCAATGGCGATCTTTGATGTGGCACAGCATATTAAAAGATGGTACACTGTTAACGGGTATTTATAAATGATCATTAAAGCTATATAGAGATAGAAAGGGAAATGATGCCAGATTCAACCAGTAAAATGATACAGGACATTGAAACCGAAAGAGAGCGTAGTAGTAACCTTACGAGAAAAGATTTAGAAAAAGCATATATTGATTTGAAAAAAGACAAATTTACTTCTGATAAAAGAATTAGATTTACAGCTGTTTTAGCCGAATGTACAAAACTATATCAATGAGACAAAGCCGGATGGGAAGGCGGTTAAGGTTCAAGCGTTCGGAGCTTGATGAATGGGCGTGCAGCGGCAAGAGTACATTTTATAAGGAGTGAATGAAATGAAAAAGGAAAGACTAATCGCATTCACGGATGCGGTGCTTGCAATCATTATGACCATACTTGTGCTGGAATTGGAAAAGCCGGACGCACCTACGCTTGAGGCGTTTTGGGAACTTCGACAGAACTTCTTTGCATATTTCCTATCTTCCTTCTGGCTGGGGTCTCTTTGGATTGCACTGAACAACCTGTGGGAGAAGGTTGAAAACATATCCGCATCGGTGATCTGATGGAACCTTGGATTGCTTTTCTGCTCATCCTTTATGCCCTACGCCACGGGACTCACTAGCGCTTATTTTTTCAACAGAACAATGCAGGCGTTCTATGGAATAATCGTAATCGTAACGACTGTTTGCAACTGGTTTCTGCGCCAGGAACTGGATAAGCCGAATAAGGATAACAGGGAACTGCCCGAAGCTACGGCAGGATACCGGAAACTGCTCATACCCGATATAGTCATCAAGGTGTTAGGGCTTATCCTTGCCGTTACGGTATATCCTCCGATCATGATGTACATTGTGCTGATTGCGGCGGCATACATTCTGACTTTGAAGGCTGTTTTAGACCGAAAGAAAAAGATATAGGTTAGGTGTCACAGTTCCACATCCACTTGGATATTGCGATGAAAGAACGGGAGGTATATGAGAATGGGTGAAAAAAATATATTTGATGGAGTGGAAGACACTCTGTATATTCCGTTGTCAGCGAGAATATATGCATCTGAAAAGTTTCCGAAATTTTTTTATGATGACAAAGCTTTGTCGTTGAATGCACACATGCCGGCAGGCAGTATAGACAAGAATAGTAGCGAATATTTTTATATGGCGAGTGTTTGCAGACAAAAAACAATAGATGAAAAGATTAGAAAATTCCTTAGCGTAAATAGTAAGAGTAATGTTGTGTTTTTAGGTGCGGGATTAGAAACAGCTTACCATCGTATTCATGACTATCATGCTAATTTCTATCAGGTGGATTTGCCGGAGGTGATGGAAATTAGGAAAAGACTGCTTGGAAACGGGGAGAATGAAAAGCTAATATCAGGAGATATGTTTTCACTTGATTGGGTTAAGGAAATCGATACTACCTTACCAACACTTGTTTCTGTTGCAGGCGTGTATCAGTATTTCGATGAAACTAAAATCGTAGACATGATTAGGAAAATGAAGGTGTTATTTCCGAAAGGTGAATTAGTCTTTGATGCTACAAATTCAAAAGGATTAAAACTCGCCAATAAATATGTAAAGAAAACGGGAAATGCCAATGCGCAAATGTATTTTAGTGTAGATAATCCACAGTCGTTTGTAAAGATTACGGGGACGAAGCTTTTAGAAGTTGACGGATTTTTTCAAGGAGCATTGAAGGATTGCGATGGATTAAAGCTGATTACAAAAGTCTATATGTACTTTGCGGATAGATGGAAGAGGACATTGATTCTGCATTTAAAATTCAATTGAAATTTCCGGCTAGCGTACAGTGTCTATTCTTTAACTACCGATCAAGTAGCTTTCAATTCACCGATAAACAATATATAGTTAGTTGGTAAAAGAGGAGGGACTTATATGACAAATTACAATACCAACACAATCTGTGTACAGGGTGGCTACGAACCGAAGAACGGGGAACCTAGAGTAGTTCCAATAGTACAATCTACAACTTTTAAGTATGAATCTTCGGAGCAGATGGGTAATCTGTTTGACTTAAAGGAGTCAGGTTATTTCTATACTAGACTTTCGAACCCTACCAATGACGCAGTAGCAAACAAGATTTGCCAGCTTGAAGGCGGTACAGCAGCTATACTGACATCATCCGGTCAGGCGGCCAACTTCTACGCTATTTTAAACATCGCTAACGCAGGAGATCACATTATCTCAACTTCTGCTATCTACGGTGGAACATATAACCTCATTGCTAATACTATGAAGCAGATGGGTATCGAAGCTACATTTGTTGAGCCGGACATTTCCGCAGAGGAGTTGGAAACAAAGTTCAGGACTAATACTAAGCTGGTTTTCGGCGAAACTTTATCCAATCCCTCGCTGAGCGTACTGGATATTGAAAAGTTCGCAGATGCAGCTCACAAGCACGGTGTACCGCTAATTGTAGATAATACATTCCCTACACCAATCTTCTGTAAGCCTTTTGAATGGGGCGCTGACATCGTTACACATTCAACTACAAAGTACATGAACGGTACTGCAAATTCAGTCGGTGGCGTAGTTGTAGACTCGGGTAACTTCGATTGGACAAAGTACAGCGAAAAATACCCCGGGCTTACAACTCCTGACGGAACGTACCATGGCACTGTATATACTGAGAGCTTTGGTAAGGCCGCATATATCGTAAAGATAACAACTAACCTGATGCGCGACCTTGGAGCTATTCCATCTCCTCAGAATGCTTTCTACCTTGGAATCGGGCTGGAAACACTTCACCTCAGAATGGAAAGACACTTTGAAAACGCGATGACTCTCGCCAAACACCTTGAGAATCATCCTAAGGTAGCGTGGATTTCGTTCTCAGGATTGGAAAATGATAGCCAGCATGCACTCGCTGAGAAATACCTTCCAAACGGGTCTTGCGGCGTTATCGCATTCGGTATAAAGGGCGGCAGAGAGGCTGCGGTTAAGTTCATGGATTCCCTGAGGTTAGCTTCAATTGTTACTCACGTAGCTGATTCGAGGACCTGCGTACTTCATCCTGCATCTACCACGCATAGGCAGATGAATGATGAAGAGCTGGCAGCAGCCGGAGTGTATCCGGATCTTGTCAGAATGTCCGTAGGCATCGAGGATATTCGCGATATCATTGCTGATGTTGATCAGGCTTTGGAAAAATAAGTTGAATAAATAGAATCCTCTAAAAGGGGTTGTCTACAGATGATGGTTTACCGTTCTATGATATGGCAACTCCTTTTGTTTTTGTTGGTGTAGATAAGTGTGTCTGTAAGGCAAGGCTTTTCTGGTTAGGCAAGATTGTATGCTTATCGTTCATTTAATATTATTCCGATAATTAAAAAATATTATTCAGATATATATGATGTCTTTTCGATGAAATGGTATAATACAGGGGCTTGTGTGGGAAAGCTGTTATGTCACGTGCTGATATCAGTGTTGATAAGTGTGAATTCAGAGTGCCGATTGATGCGAAAGCTTATGATGAGTTCTCAGGCAAGATGAAGGAAAAAGAGGGACCTGCAAGAGGATGGTAAAATGAGCGAAAATATTATCACAGCAATCGTTCTCTCGATTGCTGTACTAAGCGTTATTGTCGTTTTGGCGTACGTTTCTGAAGATCAACGGAATTCTGCTGAATCCGGACAGAAAATAGCAGGAATCAGAGGCGAACAATTGACGAGTCGGATTCTTAGCGAGCTGTTGGACAGTGAAGATGTATTACTTACAAATGTTCAAATTGCATATGGCGACATGGAGACAGAACTCGACAATGTAATAATTAACAGGCATGGCGTATTTATAATCGAAGTGAAGAATTACAGCGGCACATTGACTGGCGGGGCGTATGACTTCAACTGGATTAGAATAAAATGCAGTCGTGGTGGGAAGCTGTACCGGAATCCTGTCAAAAATCCAATCAGGCAGGTAAGACGACAAATATATATACTTGCCAGTTACATAAGGGAAAATGGAATTAACGTGTGGGTTGAAGGATATGCATACCTGTTGAGAGGAAATAGCCCGGTTAAAAGTGCATATATATTAAATAACCGCGAGGACATGAATGCAGCGATTCATCTGAGGACCAGCCATAAGATTCTAAAGGATACAAAGAGCGATATAATTGAACTGCTGATAAACACCTGAACAGCCGAAGAAAAGACAGGGGGTTCCGGATCAGTCCTCCTGAATTAGCTATACCGGGAACGAGAGGCTTGATACAGATCCATTGACGAATGAATAGTCCGGAATGCGGCGGAAGAGAAGGAAATATAGTGATGTAAAAATACCGGATGAAATTATGGCAAGCGTGTTCTGAGAAGCGTTGGTTTAATTTTAACAGATACGGAGAAATGAATATGATATCGAATAATAATCAAAAGTTCGGGTTTAGAGACAATATCCTCTGGATCACTGTACTGACCTTGCTGCTATTATTGGCTAGCGATTTCTTATCACTATTCCATATCAACCTTGCGGTATTCAGTAAAGAGTATGCTGCTACCTTTAACATGTATTTATCTTTCTGGACGATGTGGGTTGTCTTCGTAGTTGCAATCGTCGGTATAAGTAAAAACAGATATATACTGGATAAGCTAAAACACGGAAATGGCGGGAACACCTTTAATAATCTCATGATTGGATTCGCTGCAGGCTTTCTCATGAATGGCGCTTGTGCTCTGAGTGCCTATCTGCATGGTGACATAAAGCTCAGCTTCTATAGGTTTGAACCTGTTCCTGTTTTATTTATGTTTATCGCCGTATTCATTCAATCATCAGCTGAGGAGCTGGTATGCAGAGGCTTTATGCTTCAGAGAATTGCCTATAGATACGGAAATTCTTGGATGCCGACTATAATAACGTCCTGTTTCTTTATGATTTTTCACCTTGGAAACGATCACGTATCATTCCTTCCGCTTCTCGATTTGTTCTTGTCAGGAATACTGTTTGGCGCTATGATCCGATATTTTGACAGCATCTGGATGGCAATGGGTTGTCATACTGCATGGAACTTCACCCAGAACATTTTGTTGGGTCTTCCCAATAGCGGGGCTGTACCCACTTATTCAATATTTAAACTGGACACAAAGCATGACCTTAATAGTTTCGCTTATAACACAGGATTCGGACTTGAAGGTACAATAATGTCAGTAATAGTGATGATAGTCGGCTTCATAGTACTTAAGCTTATATACTCATTACATACTAAAAAAATATTTTCGGATAAGTAAACAGCGATCCCTCATTGTAATAGCTTGGAACAAGAATGCGGCACAAAACGACGCAAAGCTTGCGATGTTTTCTTGAAAATTAATAAGAATGATAATACAATGCCGGTGCAGTGTATTATGCGGTAAAGGAGTCAGCACGACTGTTTCATATAATAAATTACGGAAAACTCTTATCGACAGAAAGATGAGCAGAGCAGATCTGAGGAAAGCAGCTTAAATTGCTCCGATACTATGACAAAAGTTCGTAAAGATGAGCCTGTTCATTTGCACATCCTTATAAGAAGCTGCAATGTACTTGATTGTAGTTTTGGTGATATTGTCGATTAGTTCAGATAGTGTCAACTGATCTATGAAAACCGAGACAAAGGGGAGACAGAGAATGAAAAAATATGAACATTTACCTGTTTATGGAATAGGACCTGTTTACGTTATTTCCATTTTATTGCTGACGGTCGCTGCGGTGCTTTTGAGAAATCTTACTGTTCTTTCAACGGGAAGGTTGACGATTCTGCGTATACCCCTTATCGTTATGGGGATTCTTTTCATCATTCTATTTGTTGTTATGTGGATCCAGGCTGTCATTATATCTAAACTGGATGAGAATATTAAAAAGAATCATCTTGTTACATCCGGAGTTTATGCATGGGTCAGAAATCCGGTTTACTCCGCCTTTATGCTTCTTTGTACGGGTGTGCTTTTGATTGTCGGCAATGCCTGGTTGTTGATACTTCCTTTTATCTACTGGTGGATGCTGACTGTGCTTATAAAGCATACTGAGGAAAAATGGCTTATAGATACGTATGGCAACGAATATACAGTGTATTGCAGGAAGGTTAACCGCTGTTGGCCGTGGATACCCAGAGAATTAAGAAGGAAATGGATAAAAGGACATAATACATTAAATAATTCAGAAGCTGTGAAGGAACATAAAATAAATCAATATTTGCAGGAAACTGAAATGCTGGACTTTTCAAATCCGAGTATTCAAAATTTAATAGAAATGAAGCATTGGAAGGAACAAAATGAATTTGACTGTATTAAATCCATATATAATTTTGTAAAGGATGATATTCCGTTTGGATATAATGTTGATGATAATATCCCCGCATCTAAGGTTGTTAGGGATGGATATGGTCAATGCAATACGAAAGGAACTCTTTTTATGGCACTGCTGCGTGCCTGCGAAATCCCTTGTCGGATTCATGGGTTTACCATAGATAAACGACTACAAAAAGGTGCAATGCGCGGACTTGTTTATAAAAATGCGCCTCGAAATATATTTCACAGCTGGGTTGAAGTATACTTTGAAAACACATGGTATGAGCTTGAAGCTTTTATATTGGATCAGAAATATTTATCTAATTTGCAGAAAAAATTTGCAAGCTGTAGCGGCTCATTTTGTGGTTATGGTGTTGCGGTTAAAGATTTCCGGCATCCCGTAATTGATTTTGATAGAAACAATACATACATTCAAAGTGAGGGAATTACGCAGGACTTCGGTGTATATGATTCTCCGGATGAATTGTTGAAAAATCATCATCAAGAGATGTCAGAAATCAAAGCTTTTACGTATAGACACTTGGGAAGGCATTTAATGAATCGCAATATTAAAAAAATAAGAAATTTTTAAATATCGACTCGGGAGTGCTTTATATACTTTTCCAAGTCCACTGACATCATCTTGGATTCTGAAATAGGTAAACTGAAATTTCCCAATGTACAAGTTCATCACAGAGGCAGCTAAGTGGGATAAGCTGTATAAAGACAGCATTTCTTCGTATCTGGATGCGAAGTACGGAGAAGGAACGTATACATATAACAAATCGGATAATACAGTATCACATGAAGGTGAAGTTGAGATTGTGCACATTTGAAGATAGATGGCTATGGGTCACATTTTCTCCTAATAGGTGTATAATGCACGGGATTGATAAGTGATATAATAACACACAACCTTGGGATTTTGTTTGATTAAGGAAGTGGGACTGAATGTATATAATAACTCTGTTTTCTATAATTGCTTTTATCTGCTCTTTCTTAAGAGACAGAAGGAGTTTTTTGAATCCTGCATTATTGATTTCGAGTCTTATATTGGGATACATATCTATCGTAAAGCTTTTCTATGATTTAGGGCTTGTTGCTGCTCATAATTTGTTGCTGTTTATGATGCTTTTTGCATTACCTCTTGTAATTTTTATAAGTGCAGTCTTTTTAATTTATAATGGCTGTATTTTGCTGAAACGCGAAGGAATGTCCAAGACAAATCTATTATCTTTGTCACTGGGCGTACTTATTCTATTGTTTTTCGCTTTAATGTTTATTTACGTAACAGGTGCAGGAAGTGCGTTTATTACAAATCCTCCGATAAGTATAATGGTTGTTATAGTTGTATTTTCGTACATGCTTTTCGGAACAGCCTTTGCAGGGTTTATACTTTATTCTATCCTGTACTTGGCGATTCCAAAGAATAAGCATTATGATTTTATAATTATACATGGAGCAGGTCTGAAAAACGGGGAATCCGTGACTCCCCTGTTGAAGAAGCGCATTGACAAGGCAATTGACGCGTTTAGGCAATCGAGCAATCCCGGCATCAAAATCATCGCGAGCGGAGGCAGAGGTTCTGATGAGAAAATCTCTGAAGCACAAGCGATTGCAAACTATATAGCCGAAGAAACCGATGTTCCTATGGATAAAGTAATTCTGGAGGATAAGTCAACAACGACGTATGAGAATTTGCTGTTTTCAAAGAAACTAGGTGAAGCATTGGTTGACAGTCCAAGGTTCTTATTTGTGACCAACAATTATCATGTGTACAGAACCGGGGCTTATGCAAAGACGATAGGGATGCTTGGAGACGGGCTTGGCTGCAATACCGCAAGCTATTATATTCCTTCCGCGTTCATTCGCGAATTTATAGCGATCTGCGTAAAAATCAAGTGGGTGTTTATTGCTTTTTATGCCTTATTCTTTCTGATGCTTGCTGTTTCGTATCTGGGTAGAAATTTATAAGTTAGGTGTTTGAAATTGCCGGTAAGAAATATATTTGTAATATACTAATACAGAATTTAAGGCGATAAATCCCTGTGATCGCAATATGGTTGCAGGGATTTATTTGTCATTAGTATATAAAAAAGAGTAAAATTAACACTGGTATTATTAATATAGATAATGTTTAAGTGTAAGGAGATAGGAGACATTGAAAATATTAATTGTAGAGGATGACAGAACAATAGATTCGATTATCAGCGAAGAATTAAATCAGTGGGGATATCATACGCAAAGCATCGGAGACTTCACAACAGTGTATGAAACCTTCAAAAGCTTTAATCCCGATCTTGTCTTGATGGATATCAGTCTGCCTCATTACAACGGCTTCTATTGGACACAGAAGATTCGTCAGGAATCAAATGTCCCAATTGTATTCATTTCATCACACGCCGAATCGATGGACATGGTGCAGGCAATACAATTTGGAGCAGATGACTATATTACGAAGCCTATCGATATTGCGGTAACAAGAGCCAAGATACAGGCGATTTTGAGGAGGACATATGACTATACGTTGGAAAGTGATAAATTGTCATACGGAGCTCTGACACTGAATCTATCCTCGGCAAAGCTGGAAGGACAAGACTTTTCTGTAGATTTGACAAGAACAGAATTGCTGATATTAGAGATTTTGTTCAATATGAAAAATCAGATTGCCAAGCGAGAGGAAATTATGAACCACTGTTGGCAGGGGGATGATTTTATAGATGACAACACATTGGCAGTCAATATGACTAGACTGAGAAAAAAATTAAGTGGCGTAGGTCTGGGAGAATTGATACAGACCAAGAAGGGAATAGGATATTTTCTACAATGAGGGTGAATATGCATAAGGTAGCGGATTTTTTAAGAAGTGAATATAAGGCAATAATTGTTTCCCTTTGTTCAGTCGCTGTGTTTGGATTGATCTTTGCATTTGCTAATCTCAACAAAGAATATTTTATACTCGGAGCTGAAATTATTGCTTTTTCTGATGTAATATACTTATTTATCCAGTATTTTAATTACGAGAGAAGAGAGGGCGCCCGGGAAATTGCAGAGAAATTGGAGGTGGAAAACAGACAATTGCAAAGTCAAGCTATAAATGACAGACGTGATCTGGAGGAGTATTTTCTGCTGTGGGTACATCAAATCAAGACGCCTATTACAGTTGCTAAGCTTATTCTGCAAAAGGAAGAAACAGTGTATGCAAAGAAGCTTAAAGAAGAGCTGTTCTATATTGAAGAATATACGAACATGGCAATTAATTATTTGAAAATTAAAGACCGACAGGCAGATATGGACATAACGTCAGTGAGGTTGGATGACATAATAAAGAGCTTGCTGAAGAAATATTCTATGATTTTTATAGAAAAGCGAATTTCACTGGAATATAAACCTATTCCAAATGAAGTTGTTGCTGATGCAAGATGGTTATCTGTATTAATAGAGCAGATTCTTGCCAATGCCCTCAAATATACGAAAAAAGGGAGTATTCGGATTTCTTATGAGGAAGAGACGAACACCTTGAGTATTCAAGATACGGGAATCGGAATACGCTCTGAAGACTTAAAAAAGATATTTGACAGAGGCTATTCGGGCTTTAACGGAAGAATAAACGAGAAATCCAGCGGCCTCGGACTTTACCTGGTTAAAACCATTTCAGAATTGATAAATGTTGAAGTGAGTGTAAAATCTACCTTAAATGTCGGCAGCGTGTTTACAGTGCGTTTTCCGTCCCACCTTTCAGAGTTGTAAGATTAGAAGTAAGGATTGTCATATTAGATAAATGCAGCAATCAATACAGTTGTATAAAATTAGATTATCTGGGAAAGGAGTAACTTAAAAATATGGCAATCTTAGAATTAAAAAATGTAAAGAGAATATACCAAACAAAAAAGGTAACGACTGAAGCTCTCAAGGGAGTGAACTTTTCCGTAGAAAAAGGGGAGTTTATCTCTATTATGGGCGAGTCCGGTGCCGGAAAGACGACGCTGTTGAATATCATAGCAACTCTTGACAGGGCGACATCAGGCACAGTTGTTCTAAATGGTCAGGATACCACGTCGTTAAAGGATAGTGAGATTTCAAAGTTCCGCAGAAGAGAGCTTGGATTTGTATTTCAGGACTTCAACCTGCTCGATCAGTTTAACAATCGCGACAACATATATCTGCCTCTTGTTCTCTCAAATGAAAAAGAAGCTGTTATGAGGTCAAGGTTAAGTGGTCTTAAAGGACCGCTCGGAATTGGTGAGCTACTGGAAAAGTATCCGTACGAGATATCGGGAGGTCAGAAGCAAAGGGTTGCTGTAGCGAGGGCAGTGATTACCAATCCTGCTCTGCTTCTTGCTGATGAACCCACAGGTGCACTTGACTCACAGTCCTCGGAAACACTGCTAAAGATGTTCCGTACAATTAACAGTACCGGACAGACTATAATAATGGTTACACACTCGCTGAGAGCGGCGTCGTATGCAAACAGGGTATTATTTATCAAAGACGGTGTCGTTTATCACGAAATATATCGTGGTGAAAATGAGAGACAATCGGAGTTTGTGGAGCGTATAAATCAAGCTCAATTTATGTTGAATCGAGGTGAGCAGTAATGACGTTCTCAATGGCCGGAAAGTTTGCTTTTCAGAATCTGAAGGCAAACAGATTGTTTGAAACTCCATTTGTATTATCTTCAGGTATAATGCTTATCATGTTTAACATCATGGCAAGCTTGATCAATAACGAATACGTTCAGACCAGACATGCAAGTCTTCCTACTGTTATCGCAATGGGAGCAGCGGTAGTTGGAATTTTTGCTTTAATCTTTGTGACATACACTACGAATTTCCTACTCAAAAGGCGAAACAAAGAGTTTGCATTGTACGCTATCCTGGGATTGGAAAAGAAACATATTCGAAAAATCATCAGCATAGAATTTTTCGTGCTGTTTGCTATAATTGCATTTATCGGAATTGTGGGCGGCTACGTATTTGGGCAGCTTACATTTCTCGGACTTAACCATCTGATGCACGATGTTTCGGGAAGACCTATGGACTATCCTTTCAGTGCCGTGGCCATGCTTATAACCCTGATAATTGCAGTAGTACTATATGTAATTACGGTTCTGCGCAGCAGCTATAGGATCTATTTGACTACTCCGATTCAGCTGCTTGGTAAACAGCATAGTGGAGAAGGTGAATCGAAATCCAGAGTGTTTATTTCACTTCTGGGGTTTGCAGCATTGGCAGGAGGGTATACCATTGCCTTAGTGACAAAAGGAGCTGTATCATCCTTATTATACTTTTTCGTTGCTGCCTTGCTGGTTATGCTTGCGACATATCTTCTGTACGTGTCATTTTCAGTTATAATTTTGAAGTTGCAAAAGAAAAAAAAGAGCTACTTTAAACCGACGCGATTCTTAGGCACCAGCGGGCTCCTATATCGAATGAAGAGTAATGCTGTGTCACTGGCAAGTATCTCGATTATGAGTGTAGGTATTATAATTACCCTGTCCGCTACTGCAACAATGTATTCGAATGTTCAATCGATGGCGGAAAATGTACTTCCGAGAGAGTATCAGATTAACAGTAATGTGCCTTTGAACGAAAATAATTATAAAGATGTTTCCAAAGCGCTTGCTGAAAGAGTTAGGAAGACGGAAAGCGCCAATGCGCATATTTCGGATGAATTTGTAGGTTATAATATAATTGCGGCTACAATTAAAAAGGGTAATTCATTAAAAGAATATAATAGCTCCGGCGGTGTGCCCAGTTACGTTATGGTTTATGACCTGGACAGCTATAACGCAAGAACTCATCAAAATATTAAATTAAAGGATGACGAGATCCTTGTCTGCGCTAATATGAAGCGTTTGCTTGATATGGACAGTCTCAAAATAGGCGGACGCAAATTCAAGGTCAGAAAGATTGAAAATATAGTTCCGTCAAACTACGCTGCAGAGGTTTACGGTGTTATTGCAAAAGATTTTTCTACAATGCAGTATATCAGCAGGTCGATAAGAACATTGAATATGAAAAAATCAAAGATGGAAGATTCAATCATAAACTGCAATGCGGATTGGAATGTTAAAGGTATCTCGGACAAGGCCTATACGAAGGAGCTTAATAAGCTGAAGCAAGAAAAAGAATATGAAGTTGCTGTGAAATCCGAATATTTAAAATCTGTTTATGAGCTGAACGGAGGGTTTCTCTTCCTTGGAGTTATAATCGGGCTAATATTCCTGACAGGTACTATCCTTGTAATTTACTATAAACAGGTAAGCGAGGGCTATGAGGATCGGGAGAAATATCAGATAATGAAAAAAATCGGTCTTTCTGATGAGCTGATTAAGAAGACCGGTGCATCTCAGATAGTATGGATGTTCTTTGCTCCGCTCGCAGTTGCAATTATCCATTCTGTGGTTGCATCAAAGATAGTATATCAATTACTGGGACTGTTTGGCGTAAACAGCTTCGTGCAATACGGAACCTTCTTCGGCATAGTAATTGCAATGTTCTTCGCAGTTTACTTTGTAATTTTCAAATTTACATCGCGCAGATATTATAAGATTGTACATTAACCGGTAGCTGTGAATCCGGTGAATATACGAGCAAATTATCTGAATGAGAAATCTGCGATTTGAGCATGAAGAATACCAGTTGTTCAGAATACGGATATAGATTAAAATATCAACAAATACCGCACCTGCATCATATCGATGAAGGTGCGGTATTTGTATAGCAGCAAACTGTCCTTTATATATAAATCCTGAGTATTTTTGAATGTTTAAGAGTGTTTTTGAGTTTTTGTGTAGCGTAATCATTAAATAAGTGTTGTATATGTTTCTATACAATTTATTGATAGCATAGGGCAGCTTAAGATCGGGATTATGTTACCCTAGGCTTGGGACTTTTACGGATGAGTTTATTATGACTAATGCAGAAAGGATATACGGACATGCAGAAAAATAATGGGATGAAGCTTGTGGTATTGATGTTGATGGTAGTCGTTATTGCAGCCGGTCTTAGCGCATGTAGCGGTAAAAATGGCAATGATAGCAAGACTCGTATAATCAAGGATGGAGCAGGTCGTGAGGTTAAGGTTCCGAATAAGGTCAAGCGTGTTGTTTGCGTTGGCGTCGGATCCCTCAGATACACTTCATATATGGATGCTGCAGATCTTGTTGTCGGAGTAGAGGATTATGAGAAGAAAGATAAGACTACGGCATTACCTTATAATTATGTCAATCATTCAAAGTTTGAAAAGCTGCCTGTAACGGGTACGAACGGAATTCCAAACACGGAGGCTATAGTTAAGGCAAATCCTCAGGTGATTGTTCTTAGTTCCTTCGCATCAGTTAACGCCGATGAACTATCTGAGAAAACCGGGATTCCGGTTGTAGTGATACCGGGAAGTGATACTACTCTTGATAAAAAAGCATATAAGACAATAGAAATTATGGGTAAGCTCTATGGAAAAGAGGACAGAGCCAATGAATTAAAGGAATACTTCGACGACGTTAAGAAGGACCTGAAGGATAGAACGAAGGGAATAAAAAACAAAAATAAACCGCTTGTTTACGTCGGAGGTGTGTCCTTTAAAGGTCATCACGGATTTGAAGGGACCGAAGCTCTCTACGGACCACTAGAGTTGATAAGAGCAAATAACCTTGCAAATACAACCGGGCAAAAGGGTGCATTTAATATGGACATTGAAAAAGTTGTGGCAGCAGATCCTGACATAATATTCTTGGATTTTAACGGAATACAGATTATTAAACAGCAGTACAGGCAGAATAAGGGGCTATATGATAGTTTAAAGGCGGTAAAGAAAGGCAAGATATTCTCTCAGATTTCATTCCGTTACTGTGCTACTAATCTGGAGACATCAATAGCCGACTCTTACTATGCCGGATGTAAAGTATTCCCTAAGGAGTTTAAGGGCGTAGACTATGAGAAGAAGGCGAGAGAAGCTTTCAAAAAACTGTTAGGCAAGGATATCTACGATGATATGAAGGAGGAAGGATATGAATTCCGTTCTCTCAAGCTTGGAGAATAATTGCTCATCAACCTCTTATAACAGCAAGAAGAACTATTCGATCGGATTTCTTATAATTCTGGGAACAATTCTGATAATATTCGTATTTGTTTCTCTTAGGATTGGTCTTTATGACACTTCGACTACTGAAATCCTGAAGGGGATTGTAGGAATATCAGATGACAACAGAATTAATCTCATTGTAAGAAATAATAGACTTCCAAGAATATGTACGGCACTTGTTTCCGGTGCAGGGCTCGGGCTTGTTGGCTGCATACTTCAGGCAGTCCTGCACAATCCGCTTGCATCTCCTTCAACTCTCGGCGTATCACAAGGAGCGACCTTTGGAGCTGCTGTTGCTATTGTAGTTGTTGGATTAGGCAACCACTCGATCATCGGGATAACCCTGCTTTCTTTCACCGGATCAGTTGCAGTTGCAGCTTTGATACTTGTGCTATCGAGATTTAGACAAATCTCTGCTGAGGGAATTGTGCTTGCCGGTGTGGCTATAAGTGCGATGCTGACAGGGGCAACGACTCTTATACAGTATTTTGCAAATGACATTGAGTTAGCAACAATAGTTTTCTGGACATTTGGAGATCTTGGAAATACAACATGGTCAGATATTAGAAAAATAATGGTGATAGTATTATTATTGATTTTATTCAGCGTACTGCACCGCTGGGATTATAATGCATTATTAAGTGGCGAAGAAACTGCAATAAGCTTGGGTATCAATGTCAAAAGACTGACTTTAACCAGTATGATTATCTGTTGTCTAACGAGCTCTGTAATTGTATCAAATATAGGACTTGTAAATTTTATCGGCTTGATAGCACCACATATTGTGAGACTTGCAGTTGGAAACAATTATATTTATCTGATTCCGGGATCCACTATTGCAGGATCGTTAATTTTACTGTTAAGTGATCTCTTTGCAAGAATGGCTATCTCGCCGATAATATTGCCAATTGGTGCAATTACATCCTTCCTTGGAGGTCCGTTATTCCTCTTTCTGTTACTCAAAAGGGGGAGACGAAGATGCTGAAAATAAACAATCTGTACTTTCATTACAAATGTGGAAGGGAGATTTTGCATGATGTCGGATTTTCGGTTAATCCCGGGCAATTCAAGGCAATTCTGGGGAATAACGGTGTCGGTAAAAGTACCTTGCTCAAATGTCTTAATCATATTCTCAGACCTGAGAAAGGTTCAGTCCAATTACATGATGAAAATATTTTAGAGATGTGCAATCGTGATGTTGCAAGACGCATTGCCTTCGTGTCACAAAGTGTTCCAAGTACGGAGGTTACGGTTCATGATTTTGTGATGCTGGGAAGAAGACCATATATGAAATGGAGCTTTACAGAGGAAGATCATAATATCATTCATTCGGCTATGAACAGGCTCGGGATAGAACACTTGAAGGGATGCTTTATTTCGGAGTTATCCGGAGGAGAACGCCAGAAGGTTATGTTGGCGAGAGCCCTTTCGCAGCAGCCCGAGGTGCTTCTGCTTGACGAACCGACCAGCTCTCTTGATCTTGCCAACCAACATCACGTTCTAAAGCTTGTCAGAGAGCTCTGTGATAAGGACAGCTTCGCCGCAGTTATTGTCATTCACGATATTAACCTGGCGCTAAGATATTGTGATTCTTTTCTGCTGCTCAAAGACGGAGAAGTATATGCTGATGGCGGAATTGAAGTACTTAAAGCAGATCACCTAAAAGCTGTGTATGGAATCGACGCGGAAATAGTCGAGGTAAGAGGTCACAAAATTATATTGATGGACTAGATTTATAGGAGATAAATCAAACGGATTTATAAGGAATGTTGTATAACACAAGTTTTTGTTGACAAGGAGGTTGACATGAAAACATGGGAAGACTGTGTAGCCTTTCATGGGCATGAATGTGGGGGCTTGACGATAGGATACAAAGCATCACTTTACGCGATCGAATTACTGGATATTAAATTCTCCGAGGATGAAGAATTAGTGTGTATTTCAGAGAACGATGCCTGCGGAGTAGATGCTATTCAGACGATGCTCGGGTGCAGCATCGGAAAAGGAAATCTGCTTTTTCACATGAGAGGAAAGCAAGCTTTCTCCTTTTACAATAGGACAAGCAATAGAGCTATAAGGTTGGTACTAAAGGATAAACCGGATGGAATGACTAGAGCTGAATCGTTTGAATATTATCAGCGATCCGAACCTCGTGATATGTTTGATGTTAAGAAACCTCACATCGCTGTTCCTGATCGTGCAAAAATCTTTGAGTCGTATACATGCGAGTGCTGCGGGGAAGTAACGGGGGCAAATTGGATAAGGCTCGAAGGCGGCAAGAAGCTATGCTTGGATTGCTGCGATAAATACAATAGATTTGATGTGTGAGTGAACTGCGTTCGGAGATCAACCTGCCTTTTGCTAATCAGGCGATGGCAGGTGTTTTTAATGAATTAACTGTTAATATTCCTTGCTACTATCAACCATGTGCATTACAATAAGGTCGTATGATTAACTAAGATAGGAGCAATAAATGAATTACAAAGAGTCAAGAGTATATCTGGACGAGCTGTCCGGATACGGAAGTGTACTTGGCCTGGACAGCATGCGGGAACTACTCCATAGGTTGGGTGATCCACAGGACGA
The DNA here is from genome assembly GCF_000293155.1 of Mogibacterium sp. CM50. Classification (NCBI taxonomy): domain Bacteria; kingdom Bacillati; phylum Bacillota; class Clostridia; order Peptostreptococcales; family Anaerovoracaceae; genus Mogibacterium; species Mogibacterium sp. CM50. The sequence continues at coordinate 22,724 of NZ_ALNL01000044.1, forward strand.
GCTAAGGTTTATACACGTCGCGGGCACCAACGGTAAGGGATCGCTTCTCTCGTATCTATCCAACATTCTAATTCAAGCAGGATACACCACGGGGAGCTACTATTCTCCGTGGCTTTTTGAGTATGGCGAACAATTTCAGGTGAATGGTCACCATATCGGCGAAAAGGAACTGGCAAGGTATACAACCGAGCTTGCAGCTGAGATTAGACATATGGAGGAAGATGGACTCAGATCTCCAACGTTGTTCGAGGTAGAGACAGCGTTAGCTATGCTGTATTTTAGAGCATCCAAATGTGATTATGTGGTACTTGAAACCGGACTCGGCGGCCGCGAAGACGCTACGAATGTTGTAACCACGACGGTGATTGAGGTAATCACGCCAATATCGATGGATCATATGGCAATCCTGGGTGATACAATCGCAGAGATTGCTGTCGAAAAGGCCGGAATAATCAAGCCTAACACTATTGTTGTCAGCGCCAAGCAGCACATAGATGCCGAGAAGGTGTTATCTGAACGATGCAAGTCTTTAGGCTGTGAGCTTAGGACGGTTGCGGACACTGAAATCAAAGTGTGCTCGTTAGGGCTAAGAGATCAGAGCTTTGAATACAGAGACTGGCATGATGTGCATATTTCACTGGCCGGTACGTATCAGTTTAAGAATGCGTCCCTTGCTATTATGGCTACTGAGGCGCTAAGAGACAAAGGCTGCGATATATCGGATCAGGCGGTATATGCCGGATTAAAAGCCGCTCGCTGGGTAGGGAGATTTACGCAAATTGCAGAGGCCCCTGCAGTGATAATAGATGGAGCTCATAATGATGGAGCTGCGATAGCGCTGGAGGATTCCGTACAGCAATATTTTGGAGATAAAAAAGTAATACTGGTTATTGGAATATTTAAGGACAAGGAATATGAGAGTGTGCTTGCACATCTGGTGCCACTTGCCAAGCAGGTTATAACAATTGAAACGCCTAACAGCGACCGGGCATTACCGGCAGATGTGCTAATGGAGAAAGCGTTTCGGTATTCGGAATATGTCGAGGCGGCGGAAAGTATTTGCAAGGGCATGGAGGCCGCGCACAGCTATGCGTTACAGGATGATGTAATCCTAGTGTGCGGATCGCTGTCGTTCCTTGGCGATGTGAAGCAGTTTGTAGATAGAAGGAGAAATAATGGATAAAGACAAGATTATTGAAGGCGTCAAGCTCATACTCGAAGGGATTGGCGAAGATCCGGTCAGAGAGGGATTAATCGAGACCCCTGAACGAGTCGCAAAGATGTATGAAGAGCTGGTGTGTGGGTATAACGATTCAGCCGGTACACATCTTGAAAAACGCTTTGCCGTTGAAAATAACGATATTGTGATGGAAAAGGACATAGAGTTCTATTCGCTGTGTGAGCACCACATTCTACCGTTTTATGGACGCGCTGCAATCGCATATATTCCGAACGGAGAGGTTATCGGGCTCAGCAAGATGGCCAGAACGGTCGAGGTATTTGCCAAGAGACTGCAGCTGCAGGAGCGACTGACGGCGCAGATTGCAGATGCTTTTATGAATGAGCTGAAGCCAAAGGGTGTGATGGTTCTCATTGAAGCAGAGCACATGTGTATGACTATGCGCGGCATCAAGAAGCCGGGAACCAAGACGGTAACATCAATAGCTCGAGGTGCATTTGACGGCAATGAGCAGCTACAGAACAAATTCTTTAGGATGCTGGAGAGAAGATAGCTATGGCATATAGCACAGATTTCATAGAACCATATATGGATGTGACAGCTCCAAATGAGGAGCACGATGCAGCTCCATGTATACCGGAGAGTATGGCGAGACTTGAAGCAATCTATCGTGATGAGATGTGGCTCAGCTGCATGGCCGAGATAGAAGCTGCAGAGGATGAGCGCAGGTACTGCAAACACGATATATCTCATTTGATGGATGTTGCTCGCATCGCATACATATACTCTCTGGAAGAGGACTTAAAGCTGGCCAGGGATGTGATTTACGCTGCCGCTCTGCTGCATGATATTGGCAGGAGCGCCGAGTATCGCTCGGGGGTATCTCACGATGAGGCGGGAGCGATAGCTGCCGCTGAGATACTAAGCAGGTCACATTTCACGGAGAATGAGCGTGCAGCTATTATAAATTCAATTCGCAATCACCGCGGCAGCAATTGCGTTTCGGAGGATTCGTCAAATGCTTTGCAGGTGATCATAAAGAGAGCAGACAAACAGTCAAGGCTTTGCTTTGCCTGTGAAGCCTCGGAAACCTGCAACTGGTCGGAGGAAAAGAAGAATCACAGCATCGAATATTGATACACCTTGATAAACTGTTAAGGTTGTTGCGATACAGATAAATGTGCTCTCGGTATAAATGGTAAGTATCCGTAATACAGATATGGCACTTGAACAATTTCATAAAGTTAAGAATGGTTGAGGATTAATAAGAATGGTTGAGGAATAAAATGAGAATCGGCAATAAGAATTTTGACCTTGAAAATGACTGCTACATCATGGGAATACTTAATTTCACCCCTGATTCATTCTCGGATGGCGGCAGATGGAATGACATGGACAGCGCACTGCATCATGTAGCCGAGATGATTCGTGACGGAGCGGCTATAATTGACATAGGAGGAGAGTCAACCAGGCCGGGACATATCCGGATAACTGAAGATGAGGAAATTGCAAGGATTATTCCCGTTATTGAGGCTGTGAAGGAACGCTTTGACATCCCTGTTTCCATCGATAGCTACAAGGGCTCCGTTGTAGAAGCTGCGCTTGCTGCGGGTGCAGATATGGTTAACGATATCTGGGGCTTCAAATATGATGAGACAGTTGCAGCTGCAACTGCCAAGTATGAGGTGCCGGTTTGTCTTATGCACAATAGAGATGATAAGGTGTATGGGGATTTTGTATCAGAGTGGTTGGATGATATGAGTGGTTGTATCGAAATCGCTAAATCGCATGGAGTCAGCGTGAACAGAATTATTATGGATCCCGGATTTGGCTTCGGCAAGCTGCCGGAGCACAACCTGATGGCTATGCACCATCTGGATAGGATGCAGGAGCTTGGGATGCCGGTGCTGCTGGGCACTTCGAGAAAGTCGACGCTTGGACTCATACTGGATTTGCCGGTGGACCAGCGCATAGAGGCTACTGTGGCAACTACGGTATACGGTGTCGCGCAGGGGGCATCGATATTTAGAGTACACGATGTTAAGGAGAACTACCGTGCGATGAAGACTATGCAGGCTATCCTGCGTGAACACATATAGTATGCAGTGATGCGGCGCTTCCAAATCTATTGCCGTGTCAGATGAATGTACCCCAGGAGATGTGAGAGATGTACGATGAGATAAGAATAACCGATCTGGAGGTATTCGCTAATCACGGAGTGTTCCCGGAGGAGAATGCTCTGGGGCAAAAGTTCGTATTTACGATAAAATTGTATACGGATACCAAGCTTGCCGGCAGGACTGATGAATTAGAGAACTCCATTAATTACGGTGACGTAGCAACCTTTGTAACTGAATTTGCCAAGGAACACACAGTAAAGCTACTCGAATCGGCGGCGGAACAACTTGCTGAGGCGTTGCTCCTGAGATATGCGCGGGTCAAGGGAGTATCTGTTGAAATCAAGAAGCCTTGGGCGCCGATTGGGTTGCCGCTGCGAGACGCATCAGTCAAGATTGAGCGCTTCTGGCACAAGTCATACGTGGCAATTGGATCAAATATGGGAGATAAACTTGGGTATCTGGATTTCGGAGTTAAACGCATGGATGAGATCAAGGGCTGCAGAGTTAAGCGTGTTTCGTCCTATATCGAAACTGTACCTTACGGAGGAGTTGAGCAGGACAATTTCCTCAACGGCGCACTGCTGGTTGAGACGCTGCTAACACCGGATGAACTCCTAGCTGAGCTCCGGAGAATAGAGATAGAAGCGCATAGAGAGCGCAATATCCACTGGGGTCCTAGAACTCTTGATCTGGACATTATCCTCTATGATGATGAAGTCGTGGAATCCGATAATCTAATTGTTCCTCATATAGAGATGCATAAGAGGGATTTCGTGCTTAGACCATTGGCGGAAATCGCACCATATGCTAAGCATCCAATTTTGGGGCAGACAGTACTGCAGCTGCTTGATAAATTAGAAAAGTAATTGTAACGTTTTCTTATTATCTGAGTCATATATGTAGAAACAGCTGTTAAGAAAAGGGGTAACAATGGATTTAGAACATATATATCACGAATATTTTAGTTCAGTCTATCGTTACATCTTCTCTATGTGCAGGGATTCGCACATAGCTGAGGAGATTACACAGGAGACTTTCTTTAGGGCGGTAAAGTCTATCGATTCGTACCGCGGTGAATCGAGTATGAGAGTTTGGCTGTGTCAAATCGCCAAGAACTTATATTTTACATATCTTAAAAAAGAGCGACATACTGTTGATATCGATAAATTGGATGAGGAACAACTGATAGATGACGGCGTAGAAGCTACCATACTCAGTAATGAACAAACTCATGAGCTCAGATACGCAATCCACAATCTTGATGAACCGTACAAAGAAGTGTTTATGCTCAGAGTGTATGCTGAAATGCATTTTAGAGATATCGGGACACTGTTCGGAAAGTCGGATAGCTGGGCACGCGTGACCTATCATCGTAGTCGCCTTAAGATAATAGATGATTTGGAGGATAAGGGATGAAGATAAGCTGTGACGTGGCAAGGGATTTGATGCCTTTGTATGTTGATGACGTTCTTTCAGAGGATAGTGTGGCCCTTGTATTGGATCATACTCGAGAGTGCGATAGTTGTCGCACCGAGCTGGAACGGTTAGCGGGAGCCCAGTTATCGGACAGTGTAGCCGAGACCATTGATGAGGACATAAGTTTATATGATTCATTAAGGAAGATTAGGCGACGTATGAGCCTTAGACAGCAGCTTACTGTATTAATTACTGTAGCCGTGATAGTGATCATAGGGGCGACTGGTTGGTATTTTTATGATCAGTATGAATTGTATCTTCCTTATGATAAAGCAGAAATTACGTATAGGGATGATATGCTTTATTCCGGTAGTACTGGTTCATCGTATGAGCGGATACTATCGTCTGATCTTAAAACTATGATTGTTGTAATTTCGACAACTCATAGAAGTGCGCATGATTATAAGAAGATGTGTTATGAAAGCGTGCTGTGGAATGGCCCGAAACGTGAGACAACATACTATGATACGGATGGCAAGGAACTGGTTGCTAATATTGATAAAGTATATTATATTTCGGAGAGCGGTTGGAAAGATTTCGAGAAGACGGATGATTTACTTAAATTGGGAATACCCACAGAAAGATTACAGCTAGACAAATACGATAAGAGATTTGAAAAAATTAAGAATTCTTCCAAGCTGATATGGACAAAGTCAGACGGGTTTGTGGGGAAGTAGCTATTAGCGAAGCGGCAGATGCACTCGCATCTGCCGTATTTTTGTACGGCTAAACATAACAAATCAGTTATGTAGCTTATGATTATAAAACGATTATACAAAACAAAGTCTCTAATGTAATATTTAGTTGAAAATACTGTCTTGTTTTTAACAAGAGCTTTCTTATGGATGATTTTAATTGATTGTGGGGGATTGAGTATGAAAATTTTAGGTATTTCGCTAGGGACAAAAAACGGCAACAACGATACCATGTGCCGCGTTGTACTTGAGCAGGCTAAGGCGATGGGATGCGATATCGAGTTTATCCATCTATTCGACTGGGATATCAAACCGTGTACAGGGTGTGTTGCATGTTCTAGAGCTCTTGTAATGGGTAAGGGAATGGTATGTTCGTAGAAGGATGATTTTGCTGCACTATATGACAAGATGACGGATTCTGACGGAATACTCATCGTTGACCCAATCTTTGAGTCCGGTGGTACAGGTATGTTTCACAACCTCATGGACAGAATGGGTCCCGGACACGATACAGGTATGATGCTCGGGTGCCAGGAAAAGCTGATGGAGGCCGGCAAGGAGCCACTGCCGATGAAGTATTTCAAGCAGAGAGCAATCTCTTTTGTAGGAATCGGAGGTTCAGACTGGGCTGTACGCACAGAGACTGACCACGCAATGCTCGCAATGAGCCCTGGCTGGAAGGTTGTAGATAACGATTATTTCTCGTGGTCGAAGGACGTTATCGTTCAGGACGACAAGGTTGCTCGTATCAGGGAGATTGGTAAGAATCTAGTAGAGGCTGCTAAGGACATCGCTGACAGAAACCTCATGATTATGGAGCCTGACAACGATAAGCTCGATTACTTCAAGGGCCCTAAGGGCGCATGTCCGCACTGTCACGGCAATAACTTCTACATTCACCCGGGAACTAATGAAGCCGAGTGTGAGCTCTGCGGTCTTAAAGGAGAGCTGGTTATGGAAGGCGGAACGCTTAGACTCAAGTTCGACCCTGCAACTCTTCATCATGCTCATGACCTGCTGTCCGGTAAGGCGCTGCACGGCAAGGACATATTCGAGAATGAAGGCCGTCTCATGAACCTCTTCAAGGATGAGAAGTTTAAGGAGCGCAAGGCACATTACACAGCAGTATGTGAGCCAACTCCATCTCCATCCAAGTAGGACGGCAATTGGTCAACGCCGGTAATACGATATATAGATAATAGGCTGCTCTCAGTGCGCAGCTTATTTTTTTACAAATTCTTACTCGCGTGTACAGGCAATGTTCTCGCGAGCAAGCTCGTATGCACTGCCACGCCGTCATTATGGAGAACAAGGTATTCTAAATATTATGGAAAGCTCAAATTAAAATGCAATTATATTGCGCGCACTTTAATGGCAAGTGGATATAATACGTGGTATAATATATGAAATAGATGATATTATAAAATTATGGATGTAGGAGGGTACTGACATGCTAGACAAGAAAGTAGCAGAGCTAATTAATAATCAGATTAACAAGGAGTTTTATTCCGCATATCTGTATCTCGACTTCGCTAACTTCTACAATGATGCAGGCTTGGACGGATTCGCAAACTATTTCGATGTGCAGGCTCAGGAGGAGCGTGACCATGCGATGCTGATGAGAACATACCTCTTCAACAACGGTGAAAAGGTAACTCTATCCGAGATTGATAAGCCGGATATGAAATGCAAGGAGATCTATGACGCACTAAATTTCAGTCTCAAACACGAGCAGTATGTGACAAGCCTCATCAACAAGATTTACAAGGCTGCCAACGAGGTAGACGACTATCGCACTATGCAGTTCTTTGACTGGTTCGTCAAGGAGCAGGGAGAAGAAGAAAAGTCTGCTGATGATCTGCTTAAAAAGTTTGAGCTGTATGGAAGAGATCCTAAGGGGCTTTATGCGCTCAATCAGGAGCTGCTGGCGAGAGCTTACGCTGCACCGTCGCTAGTTCTATAAGGCGCGTGTTCTGTAGTCGGATTGAGATATATCATGTCAATCAGATATACTAACAGTTATTAAGAGCCGGGTTTAGCCCTGCTCTTTTTTATAAAATTTTGTATCAACTAAGCCTTACTTCGCATTGACAAAGAGCTCCGTCTGCTACTGACGCAGCTCGTATTTTATGTTATATTAATATTGTTTTGTCGGAATGGTATGCGTAAAGCATGCAGCTTTATTACCGAAAAATACATATTTTTAATATTTATTAATAGTTTATAAGAACAATTGCTAAAGGAGCGTCACATGAGTTCATTAAAATTCAAATTGCCGGGTATTGCAGCTTGCTTTATTATCGCACTGCCGGCATGGTTCCTTGGGAAGCTCGTTCCGGTTGTCGGCGGACCGGTATTTTCCATTATTTTAGGTATGATTATCACACTGGTGTGGGTGAATAAGGGCATATGTAGCGAAGGAATAAAATTCACATCCAAATATATACTTCAGATGGCTGTAGTTCTCCTTGGCTTTGGTCTCAATCTTAATGTAATTCTTAAGACCGGAGCTCAGTCGCTCCCAATAATTATCTGTACGATTTCCACGTCACTTATTCTCGCGTACATCATACATAAGGTGATGAAGGTCGACGCCAATTCTGCTACGCTTGTCGGCGTGGGGTCATCAATATGCGGTGGGTCTGCTATCGCAGCTACAGCTCCGGTAATTGATGCTTCGGATGACGAGGTTGCGCAGGCGATTTCAGTAATATTCTTTTTCAACGTCATTGCGGCGCTCGTGTTCCCGATATTCGGTCACTTACTCGGGATGAGCACGACGAGTGGAGAAGCCTTTGGAATATTTGCAGGAACTGCTGTAAATGATACATCGTCTGTAACTGCGGCTGCTTCGACATGGGACAGCATGTGGCATCTCGGATCTCAGGCTCTTGACAAAGCGGTGACGGTTAAGCTGACGAGGACTCTGGCAATCATCCCTATAACGTTGGTGCTGGCAATTTTCTCGGCCAAAAAGAAGAGTGAGGTGAGCGCTGATGCAACCGATACAAATTCATTCAGCCTTAAGCGCGCTTTCCCGATGTTCATCTTGTATTTTATAATTGCATCGATAATAACAACTGTATGCGTATCAATAGGAATTAACGCTGAGGCATTTGAACCGCTCAAGACTCTGAGCAAGTTCCTGATAGTAATGGCAATGGGCGCTATCGGTTTGAACAGCAATATAGTGAAGCTAATCAAGACCGGAGGGAAGCCTCTGGTACTTGGAGCAGTGTGCTGGGTGGGAATCACGATTGTCGGCCTGATAATGCAGCGCATGATGGGGTTGTGGTAGAGTTGTGAGAGCGTGATAAAGTGAGTGCCGAATGTGTGCTACGTTGCAAATCAAGAATTTTGGCGAATTTATGCAACCTGAAATCTGAGTAGAGAAATAATCTCCCTGGATTTCAGGTTTTTTATAAAAACGAACAATAGTCTTTAGAATCAATTAAAAAGTTAGAGAAAACTAACAATAATACATTTTCTTAGAAGGTTATGTTGATTATCATCATATTTTATGTGGATATTTCCAATACATAATGATACAATCAGCTTGAATTAGTATAGTCTAACTATCTAGATTTACTAGCTTGCAGTATTATTTAACACGCTTTTACATTGCATGTATTTATTCATTAAGGAGGAATAGGTAGATGAAAAAAACATGGCCGAAGAAATTACTGACCGCGGCTCTGACATCGAGCATGATGGTCAGCATGTGCGCCGTCAATTTGTTTGCGGTGACTGGCGACCAGGTTGCCAAGGATAAGGTTTATGTAGGAACCGGTTCTGTTGAGGCGGATCCTAATTCTGTGTGGTCCGGATACGATATCACCTTGCAGATGGAGGTTAAGGGCGGTGTCATCAAGTCTGTTACCTGCACACCTGCAGCCAACATGGATAAAATGAACAAAGGATATGTCGATTTGACAAGGATGCAGCTGGCCTCGCTTATTGGTAAGCCGGCTACGGCTAAGTCTGTCAATGAGTTAGTCGACACTAACACAGGCGCAACGTATTCACTAAAGAGTGCGAAGAAAATTGCAGCCAAGATAATGCAGAATGCAGAAGCTGCAGATGCATCCGGTTCTAATCCCGGCACAAATCCGGGAACAAACCCCGGAGGCTCCACTAATCCGGGCGGCAACACAGGAACTACAACACCCAGCTTAGATGGTATCGGTGACAATGATTATATCTATGGCAAGCTGGATGTACCATATGCAGATTTCTACTACGGCGAGCTTAAGGAACTGCATAGTGGCACTCAGACGATGGATTTAAGCGCTGCTGACAAGGCATCAGGAATGAGAGACGCAGGGCGGTACGACGCCGTGACGAGTGCTACTAAGAATAAGGCCAAGAGATTTCCGACAACGTATTATGAGGAAACATCTAAAACAGTTGAGATTCTAGGAATCAAGGACACTTCTGTAGCCATCAGAAAGGGTCTGTATCTGGAAGCCATGCAGGCTATCAAGGATGGTAAGACATCCAATAATCCATTACTTGAGATGGTCAAGAAGTTTAGACTTAATGAGAATCCAGGGCAGGCTACTCCTGAGTACAAGATTCTAAACGGGGATGGCACTCTCAATGCTACAACTACACAGAAAATATTGGATCAAGCTGCTAGGGTAGAGGTTGAGACTGGCAGCCCATGGGGTAACTATCTTGTGAATGTACAGTCTGAGAAGATTCCCAGCTCCGACGATATTGAGGGTATCATCGTCAAGACTAGCGATGGGAAACAGTACGGAATGGAACATCTTGAAAACATTTGGCTTCGTGCAAATGAGTTTTCATTTGCTGTAAAGCCCGGTTTTGTCGAGCCTCACGGTAACACTGTTGATTACAAGCGTCACGAGGGTCTGCAGGGAGCAACCATCACTCAGATTCGTTATCTGATTAGAAATAAGGCTGACCTCGTTATTAACACAAACGTGCTCTGCAAGACTCTGTTGAGTGAAGGGCAGGGGGCAACCGTCAATGATGAACAGTTCAAGGATGGAGTTGTTGTTAAGCCAGTACTCAAGACACCGGCTGGCAGCAATTATAAGCTTGTTTCTGTCAAAAAGGGTAGAACTACACTTGATAAGGACATAGATTATACTGTTGAGGGCAATAACATCGTCATTAAGGATACAGGTAAAACCGGCATAGGTCGGTATTCTGTAACCTACAGTGATGATAAATACGAGGATATCAATGCCTCCTTCATCCTTAGATCAAAGTATAAGGATGGAGAGGTTAAGCTCGTTGATAACAAGCTGACATTACCTGAAGGCCTATCCAGAGAAGCTTATGCTGATTCAATTGGAAACATTCTCATTGATGGCAAGAGAGTAAGAGCTAATAATCTCATGAAGGATCTGTTTAACGAGGATGGTTCCGTTAACTTCGCTCTCAAGCTCAAGGGCAGGGATGGAAAGGAAACTCCGCTATTCACAAAGGGTGCAGCAGGAGTGTATACTATTGAACTCGTGTCGCAGGGGTATCCAAGTGTTAAGAGCATGGTGATCGCACCCGGAACAAAAGAAGTAACGGCATATGCTGCTGATTCTGAGCATGCAGTTAAAATGTCATTCCTCGGCTACAAATTAAATGGCTATAATCTAAATGGGTACGAATACGAAGCTTATGACATCTCGTATAGAGATGCTACTGATAATGCTGTTGAACCGGTAGCAGGACAAAAGGTCAAGGTGCGTATTGAGCTGCGCAAGGGAGAGCCTTCCAAGCTTGAGATTTTCCATGATAAGGGGAATAAGGTGCTCGAAAAGATCAAAGATTATAAGGTAATTGATGGCAAAAAGATTGAGTTTGAGACAGATAAATTCTCAACATTTATCTTTGCTAACAGAACAGGCAGCAACGTAACGCCAAATAATGGAAATAATAGTGGCGGAACAGCAGCTGTTGATTCCGGTAAATCAAATGTTAAAAAAACTAGGCTCATAAAGAGGTCAGGAATAGTAAGGACCGGAGATTCAAGCGCTATAATTGCTTATGCATTCAGCATGGCTGCAGCAGTGTTGCTTGTGATAGTGGTAGTTATCGCAAGGAGAAGAAAGAGCGTTAGATAACGCGTGGCAGTTTAATTCTCTCGCGAACTAATAACTGTAAAATAATATGATAGCCTAGGACTGCTTACATGCAAGCATATTCCTAGGCTATTATTTAAATCAAGATTGTTCACAGCTGATACCGATTGTCTGATAATATACGAATATATTGTCCGGTATTCTATTGACTAATAATCATACCGTTTGCGCATCAGAGCCAGTGTAATCATGGAGATGATAAATGCCGCTATCTCTGATAGGGTGTTTGACCACCAGATTCCTTCGATTCCAATCAAAATAGGCAGTAAAATTACAAACGACAGCTTGAATACAAACGTTCTCAGGAACGATATTATTGCTGAAACCCAACCATTATTCAAGGCAGTAAAGAATGATGAGGCAAATATGTTGATCCCGACGATTATGAAGCACAGCGTGGTAATCCTCATAGCGTGTACTGTCAAAATTAAAAGTGAGGTGTCATAGCCCACAAAAAAGCTTGAAAGCGGTTTTGCCAAAAACTCTCCAATTGCGAGCATCACGGTACCGGTGATAAACAGAAGTTTAAAACTTTTTGACAAAATATTTCCTAGTTCATTCGTATTGCGTGCTCCGTAATGATAACCGATAACCGGGGAGCAGCCCATCGCATATCCTATAAAAATCGCTGCAAATATAAATTGAACGTACATGAGCACGCCGTATGCAGCTACTCCGTCAGAACCTATATATTTTAGAAGCTGCACATTGTAGAACATGCTGACAAAGGATGATGTAATGCTGGTAACCATTTCGGAAACTCCGTTACCGCAGGCTTTGGCAATTGGACGAAGCTCCGGCTTGCATCGCTTTAGATTGAGTAAACTTGAATTAGGGCGTATAAAGTATACCAGCGGAATCATAGCTCCGATAAATTCACTGATTCCGGTTGCGTATGCGGCACCGGCAACTCCCATGTGAAATACGTAGATTAGAAGTGCGTCAAGAATGATGTTTGAAAGACCTGCAAACACCGTACACAAAAGACCGAGGTGAGGTTTTTCTGCAGCAATCAAAAAGTCTTGAAAACTGTTCTGGAGCATGAAGAATACATTGAAATACATGCTTATTCGTCCATACGTAACGCAATCATTGATCATATCTGAATTTGCACCAAGAGCAATGCAGATTGGTTCCATAAAGATATATATAAATATGCAGATTATGATGCCGACGACAGCGGTTGCTGATATCATCATGTAGAAGTATTGTTCTGCGCGTTCTTGTCTCTGTTCTCCGAGCGTTTTCGCCACCAGTGCGGCGCCGCCGGTGCCAATCATGAAGCCTATGCCGCCGACAATCATCTCCACAGGCATAATAAGATTTATAGCCGCAAATGCTGTTTTCCCGACTATATTAGACACAAATAGACCGTCTACAACACCATATACAGACGTAAAAACCATCATTCCTATTGATGGAATGACAAATCTGAGAAGCCTAACATAGGTGAAATGATCTGATAATTGAATTTTATTTTTCTTTACCGTGTACTTCATACTTTTATATTCTACATAAGAGCTGAAATTTGTAAATAATAATGTTGTATTTCAATAATTGTAACAGTAGCTGTAATTGTAAATGGCAGATACGACTAAATTTTCTGTATTAAGGCGGACAGGCACTTCCATCAGGACATCAGTCTAGCTGATATATATGATGAAACAGGGATTATAACAACAGTTCCGATGGCGCTTATCATAATCGCAATTAGCTCCTGTGTGAAATCCTTCGAGTTAATAAGCGTACTCCATGAATAGAACTTTAGAAAGCTTATGCACATTATCATAAATTCCCCGGCAAATATAAAGAAGAGCGTGTTGACGTTAGAGCTTAATATTTTGCAGCCGATATTCATTCCTGCACCAAATAGCTCAGCTCTACGTGAGTCCGGATTATGACGGGCAATCTCATAGACTCCTGAGCTCACTGCCATGGCCGTATCTATGAGTCCTCCAACAAGAATTACTACAAACACAGCGATTTCAACTAGAAGCATATTTATCCCAATGGCTCCGGAGTAACCGTTAGATTCGTGAATCTTGACATCTCCAATTGTACCGAATCCCTGTAGATGCGCATGCTTAATGATGAATACTATAAGTATTACAGAGATGGATAGAACCAAAATGACTGACATAAATGCGGATTTTGTTTTAATATTCCTGTCATTCTGGTAGAAGATAGTTACTGCAGTTATGAGCAATACTGCTATAATCGTTGAAATGGAAATATTGAAGCCTAAATAAATCAACTCAATCAACAGTGCGAAAATAGAAATGTTTATAGCAGTCGTCATTATGGCTTTAGCGGTTTTATTGCCCCCCGCAACAAGTGAGAGGAGTACAAATATTATGATAAGTATTTTAATCATGCTTTAGCTCCTTTCGCGCCACTGACGAAGTTACAAAGATAGAGACCAGTATGGCAACAACTATTGACAACATTCCGGAAAATGAGCGTGCTATATAAAAATAAGCGTCATGATTTATTACAGTCCTAAAGCTTATCTCATTTGACATGGAGATAAGGAAAATAGGCAGAGTTGGTGCGATATTTGTTAGAAGGACTACACTTATCATTGTTCCGGTTATATCATCAGCAATCTCGTGTAAAGACTGCAGCAGACCTTTGAACTTCAGATTACGGGTTCGTTCAATCAGTTCTGTTGCAGCAGCTGTGACGGTTACAGATACGTCAATAACAGCACCGAGGCAGCCTATGATTACCTGTGCTAAAAAGAAGTGTCTGGCGTCAGTAACAGTAAACGGTTCCGGTAGAAAATGCAGAAAATCATAATCAATATCACTTCTCCATATCAGGAGCATGATGCAGAGAGATAGGAGCAAGGTGGTGAGTAGTGTGGACGCATATGATAGGAGCATGTGCTTGTTGAAGCCATCAGTAACCAGCAAAACGAAAAACGTGAAAATCAGCACGCTTAATATCGTCATGTAAAGGATGTCATTTCCATGGATGTTCATGAAAATAACAATGCCAAAAAGCGCAATATTCCCGATTATGCAAATAGAAGTAAAAACTCCCTGACGACCACCGATAGTGATTAGTGCTGCAATGAGCAATAAAAAAACACCAGCGACCCAGTAATCCCGTTTTACTCCTGTAATCCCTGAATAATCGTCATTAAGGAAGACGTAATCGTTGCGATAATATTTTTCATCATAAGTCCTCGACTTGTCATATTTGTTTTTTAGATGGATAACCTTGCCTTTATTATGTCCATTTTCTATTCTTAATTCGAGTAATTGATTGTTATCCCTGTCAGTGACATCCGTTACTTTTGCAACAGTTGTTTTATACATGCTCGAATTGTTTAATATCAACATGAACAATATCGATACTGCTATCATGGATAATATAAATTTGATTAGATATTTTTTTTTCATATAATTCATATAAATTTTAATATGTAGTATTCAAATTCCTTGAAACCGAAGGATTTTTCCGTAACTACATTCCTGTAGCTCCGGTCTAAATATCCCAGTATGCTATATAGCACTTTACGGATATATATTCTAGCATAGGTGCAGGTCGACATATTGACAATAACATGATTTAAATAAAAACAATCTTGTTTCTGCAAGCAAAATTTCTTCAAAAAAACCACCCTTATGCAAAGCAATTTGATACAATGTGAGTGCTATGATTAGACACAACTATATTGATATAGGTGAGGGTAAACCGCTGATCCTGCTCCATGGCAATGGTGCGGACGGCAGCTACTTTATTCACCAGATTAATTATTTTTCATCAAAATATAGAGTGATAGCCGTAGATTCTCGTGGACACGGAAAAACTCCGCGTGGCGAAAAGCCGTTTACATTACTGCAATTTTCCGAGGATTTGCATGCATTCCTCGATACGCATGCCATCAAGAGGGCTCACATACTCGGCTTTTCTGATGGAGCCAATGTAGGTATCAGGTTTGCCATCGACTATCCTGAGTATGTGGATAAACTGATTCTAAGTGGCGCTAATCTCAAGTACAGCTCGCTTAGAATTTCGGTTCGTATGGCAATTAGACTGCTTGAGAAGGCAAATTCGACCTTTAGTGGAGATAAGGATAATCAAACCAGGCGTTCGGAGCTGTTACAGCTGATGAAGGGTGAGCCGGTAACCGGCGTGGATGAGCTGGAGCGGATACAGGCGGAAACACTGGTCATAGCTGGGACGATGGATTTGATGTACGGCAGTCATACCAAGCTGATTGCTTCCAAAATTCCAAATTCCAGACTTGAGTTTGTAAAGGGAAATCATTCATTGGCACGCCGGAGCTATAAGGCTTTTAACGAAATTATAGACGATTTCTTGCAGGGGTAAAAACAACAGGGTACTCTTTCCTGGATAATTAGCCGGTATTTAGACTTGTGTGCTGTATGAAGCCGCATTAAAAACATAAAACCGCCTATCCTTAATTCTATTCAATAAGGACAGGCGATCTTGACGTCACTGCACAAGTTAATTCAATTTGACGTCACTGCACAAGCTAGTCGAAGAAGAAATACAGTAGTACGATGGCTCCAAGCACGATTCTGTACCAACCAAACACTTTGAAATCATGTTTTTTGATATAGTTCATAAGGAATTTGATGATGAACATCGATACTACGAAGGCAACTATCATTCCCACGAGCAGGATTGCCGCCTCGCTAACGGTGAAGTTTAATCCATATTTGAGTAATTTGAGCAGGCTGGCTCCAAACATCACCGGAACCGCGAGAAAAAATGTGAACTGAGCTGCAGTCTTGCGGCTGACTCCAAGCAGCAGGGCGCCTAGAATCGTCGATCCGGAGCGCGATGTGCCAGGGAAAACTGCTGATACGAGTTGAAATAGCCCGATGATGAAGGCCTGCTTATAGGAAAGGTCATCAATACTGTTAGTCTCCGGCTTAGAGTGCTTATTGCGGTTCTCTGCGATAATGAATAGAATTCCGATGAGTATGAGCATTATCGACACTACTTTGTAATTGTAGAAGTGCTCTTCGATCGCATCGTCCCACTTGAGACCGACTATTACTGCAGGAATACATGCCACAATAACCTTGAACCACATTGACCATACGTCCTTGCGAATATATTTCTTGGATTTGTCGCTGGTAAAAGGCCAAATGTCGTTCCAAAATGTTATTACGACGGCCATAATTGCTCCGAGTTGAATTACAACGAGGAACATGCTCATGAAGTCCGGATTGACGCGCATTGGCCAGATTTGATTGACAAGAATCATGTGGCCGGTGCTGGACACAGGCAGCCATTCGGTGATACCCTCAACAATACCTAAGAATACAGCTTGTAGAAATACAATCATATTTAACTCCTTTGCTAATACACCAACATATTATACCAAATAATCGGTGGTATTACGCATTTGAAAAAGTTATTATTTATAGAAAATATTTGGAGGTAGTGGGATTTTTGAATTCATGAAACGCAGCGATAAAGCCCTCAAGCTTACGTCAACTACATGTAAGCCGCGAGATCGAGCATATTTGCTGCAATACGAGGAAGCGTTAACAGAGGAATCGCTTCAGAATTCGTCAAAAGTAAGTATAACAGCTCGGGATGGTTTAAAGCTTGCAGGCAGGTTATACCGCAAACGCGAGCATCCTAAGGCTATTGTCATCGCTGTACACGGGTTCCACAGCGGCGGTCTGAGGGACATGGGTCGATTTGCAGATATGTACTACAGAAACGACTTTGATTATTTGGTTATATCGCAGAGAAGTCATGAGGAATCAGAAGGGAATTATCTGACCTTTGGTGCAAAGGAATCTTTCGATTTAATCGATTGGATTCGCCAAATCAGAAAACTCTACCCGGTTACGATCCCGATAATATTGCACGGTGTGTCGATGGGCGCAGCTACGGTAATTTTGGCTGCGGGAAATAGAGAGGTCCTGGATGGCAATAAAAACCCGTATAACATAAAGTGTTGCATTTCAGACAGTGCATATAGCGATATAATGGACCAAATTTCGTATTTGATAGGAGATACGCACTCTTTTATCAAAACTGCGTATATGGAGCTATTTAAGGCAAATATGAGGCTTAGAGGAGGTGCTAAGGCAAGCTCTGCATCTCCGATCTCTGTTGCTGGAAAAATATCCATACCGTTTATGTTTATTCACGGTAAAAAAGACAAATTTGTACCATATGCAAATTCTATTCGGATATATGAGGCGTGTAGCTCTACCGAGAAGGAAATACATCTGTTTGAAGGGGCAGGGCACGTGTGTTCATATGTTGTAAACAAGTCAAAATACGAGGAATTGTTCGCGTCCTTTGTCAAAAGTAAATTGGACGAATGTGAATAATATGATGAAAAAATCGGAATATGAATAAATCAAGGACCCTCCCGGCGGGAGGGCCCTTGAGACTTTGATCATACCGTTCATTATCTCGTTGCGAGATTTTTTACTTTCCGCCCCAGAATGATGTGAACTGTCCGTAAACGATCATTGCCATAAAGAGAGGTCCTATCCACTTAATGCAGAAGTTATAGAATCCTCTTGTCTTGAATATGCGCTCACCGCCATTCTCGATTTCATCATCGAGATAGTGAGGTACAAACCATCCAAGCAGGATAGCCATAATCAGACCGGTTAGCGGCATCAAGATACCTTCAGCGAGGCAATCCCATACACTCAATACATCCGCCTGTCCGAATAGGTGGAACCAGTTCATCTTAGGGTTTCCGCCGAGAGCATCAGCAGTTGTCAGGAAGTTACCAACAAAAGCTGCTAGAGCCATCACGACAGATACCTTAACTCTGCTTGCCGGCTTACCGGCCTTAACTCTCGAGTCAAGGATAGCGGAGATACCGGCCTCCATCATACCGATTGAGGAAGACAGAGCTGCGAAGAATACCAGTAGCCAGAATGCAAGCTGGAAGATCTTTCCTGCAGCACCCATAGACTGGAATACTGTTGTCATCGACACGAAGAGCAGTCCGGGACCGCCGCCTGGCTCGAGGCCAAATGCGAATACGGCCGGCATGATAGCCATACCTGCGAGGATAGCTACCAGGGAGTCACCTAATGTGATGATTGCAGCGTTCGACTCGAGGTTCTCTTTCTTACCTAGGTAAGAACCGTAAGCGATGATGCAGCCGGATGCTAGTGACAGTGAGAAGAACATCTGTCCACCGGCCAGGGATACTACATTGAAGAAACTCTTCTTCCACATCGATAGGTCAGGGTAGAAGAGGAACTTTAGGCCGGGAGTAGCTCCGGGAAGTGTGCAAGATCTGATTACAACTATAACAAGTAGTACAAATAGAGCTGGCATAGCAATCTTGCAGAACTTCTCAATACCGCCGGAAACTCCACCAAATACAATAATCATTGTAAGTATCAGGAAGCCTGCCATCCAAGCTACGGAGTTGCCAACGTTTCCTACCATTCCGCCAAACAGTGCCCCCGGGTCTCCGGTGTTAAGAACTGCGCTCTTGCTGAATAGTGCTGTAATTGATTGAAATAAGTACTTACTGATGTAACCACCGAAAGTACAGTAGAAGCAGATCAGGAACCAAGGTACGATTGTCTGAAGAATACCGTTGAACTTGAATCTGTGGTCAGCTTCTTTGTATGCCTCGATAGCAGCCTTCTGAGTCTTACGTCCAAGAGCAATCTCGGATAGCATCAGAGGATAACCTACTACGATAGCAAGAATAGTGTAAATAATAAGGAATGCGAATCCGCCGCCAAGTCCTAGTTTATAAGGGAAGGACCATAGGTTACCAAGACCTACAGCGGAACCGAGTGCAGCCATCAGAAATCCAAAATTGGAATTAAATTGGCCTTTGTTGTTTTCCTGTTCCATTTTTTCTACCTCCATACATAGAATAATCAAAGTCTTATTACAAGTACAATCTGATTATAAAAGCGACATTTTGTGTTGTCAATATGACTGCATCGTCACAAATTTGTCACCTTTTGTCACAATTTGTTCAACGCCTTGTATTTGAGCAGATACACGCGATTTGCCAAATAATAAACAAATGAAATTTTTTGACAATACTATCAAATGCGTTGGAGGAAAAATAAAATTTAGAATAGAATTCTTAAACGCAGCCGATGAAATTAGATGGAATTTTGCTATAAACCCGGGCAGGTCCCGCATATTATGTGTGACCTGCCCGGGTTAGCTGTAACCATTGTTTAGAAAAATAAATCCACCTTGTGCGTGTACTAATATTTTTTATGCACCGGGGATAGTGGGACCGGATGGTGGCGTGCTAGGTGATGAGTTACCGGAATCTGTCGAAGATTGTTGCTCAGAATCTGATGTATCAGCTTCGGTTTCTCCAGTCGTCTGTCTTTGCGTCGTTGCCTCTCTTCTTACATAGCTGGAGCGGCCTTTTTCAGTGCCTTTTGTATAGTATTCGTTTCCTATCCTTATCACGTTATCAGGCGCTGCATTATATTTGCCTGTCTTGGCAGCCGGAATCTGGTTCATAATCTTGCCCCACAGTCTTGCAGCCATTTCGGACATAGAGGACAGCCTGATGTTGACATCGGTTCCAATCCAGAGGGAAGCCGCATATTTTGCTGTAAACCCATCGAACCAGATATCGTATTTATCGTTTGTTGTACCAGTTTTACCACCGGCTTGTGTGCCGCTTACAGCAGCAGGACCGGCGATTCCTTGAGTGATAACCGACTTTAGCATGTCCGTCATGATGAAGGCCACACCTTCGTCCAGAACTTTTGTCTTTTTGGACTTGCTCTTAAGCAGAACCTTCCCGTGTCTATCTGTAACCGTTGTGTATGCTATAGATGATTGTCTGACGCCACCGTTAGGGAATACCGCAAATGCTTGCGCCATCTCAAGAGGAATTACACCCTTTGTAAGGCCTCCGAGTGCAAGAGCAGCGGAGTTCATGTCACTCGTCGCACCTTCGGTAACGATCGTTGTAAGTCCAAACTTCTTGAGCAGATCAGCCGAATACTCGTTTCCGACCTGAAGCTGGATTTTGACGGCTACAGTATTGATGGACTGCTGGATACCTTTACGCATTGATACAGCACCGGAATATCTATTGTTAGAGTTCTTAGGCCATGTCTTACCGTTAAATGTCATTGGTTCGTCGACAATTGTCGATGAAGCCGTTAGGTAATCTCCATAGCCTCTAGTCCCTTGTTTATCGTGCTTGTAATCAACCATCGGCCATGTTTCACCTTTTTCGGCATATTCATAGCTCTTCTGAAGGGCTGCACCATATACAGATAGAGGCTTGATAGATGAGCCCGACTGTCTGGGGTTCAGCGCACGGTTATACAATCTGCTGCCGGATTGTCCGCGGCCGCCGACCATAGCCTTTATCTCACCGGTTCCTACGCCTACGATAACCATGGCAGCTTGAGGCTGTATAGTCTTCTCGTTGAGAGAGTAAGCATCAGGTTTAATAACCAGAGTGTTTCCGGATTTCACCATTGAATTGGGGAAGTCCTTGAAATAGCTCTTATCTATGACCAGATCATCGCTTGAATCCAGCTTCTTGTATTTGCTGGGAACATTGATATATCCACCGGAGTAGATATATAACGTTCCTTTTTCCTGCACATATTGCTTCTTAAATTCTAAGCTGTAATTAACCTTGCCGCCGGTCTTGGTAGTATAAATGTTGAGTCTCTTACCTCTCTTGATTGTTGCTGAGCCATCCTTGCCAAACGACACTTCGTCTTTGCCAAGCGTAAAGTTTCCTTCAGAATTGAAGCTATCATTGTAATCGTAGAGAATTATATTTCCACTCGAACTGATGACATTTCCTGATGAATCCTTGCGTATGCTGACCAGGGAAGGGAAGTTAGAGCTGTTCTTAAACTCCTCGACAGCAACCTTCTGTGCTGTCGAATCCATGGTTGAGTGAATCTGCAGACCACCGGTGTAAATCATTCGTTCAGCTTCCTGTGGTGAAATATCATATTTTTTCTGCAGGTCACGCGATACCTCATCAATTAAATATTCATTGAAGTAAGAGTTGACGCCCTTGTTGCTCTTTACAGATGGGTTGATAAAGTCGATAAGGTTCTTGTGATAAGCTGCCTTAAAATCCTTGTCTGTTATATATCCTTGGTCGTGCATAAGCTTGAGTGCTGTATCACGACGATTCTTGGACATATCATTTGCGATATAGGTATCAGGATTGCGCAGAATGATATTTGTATCGCCTTCTGTGACAGAGTCTTTGCCGGCAAGCTTCACAAGAGCGTATGTGTCCGGCGCCTGTGGCAGTGCTGCCAGCGCAGCACATTCCTCCAGTGACAAATCCTTAGGGTCTTTGGAGAAATAAGCGTGCGAAGCAGAGTATACTCCGTAGCTTCCAAAGCCCAAATAGATTGTGTTTAGATATGCCTCAACAATCTGCTCCTTGGATAGTGTGCGTTCAATCTGACTTGCATAGTACATCTCCAGAATTTTACGCCTAACACTTCGCTGGCTCTTAATTTTAGGCAGATATACGTTACGAGCGAGCTGCTGAGTGATTGTACTGGTTCCACTGATGTGACCGGAACCTGTAAATGATTGGACTACAGCTCCGGCCATTCTGGTCCAATTGAAACCGTGGTGCTTCCAGAAGGTCTTGTCTTCAAGCGCAACAAATGCATTTATCATGTTTTTGGGCATCTGCTTATATGAGATAAGCTGACGATCCTGATTGTAGAATACAGTATCTACTTTTTTGCCTTGATCGTCATAAACTACAGAGCTCTGCGCAACTGAATCATAGATGTTCTCAGGATCGATTTTTGGAGCAGTACTGATGATTATAAATGTATATAAAATCGCCAAAACAAACAAAATCACGAATAAACCTACGATGTCCTTCGCAATTTTGCCTTTGCTGACAACCTTAGGTGTATTTTTGATTTTCTTGCCGTTTACTATAACGTCAGCTCCCAGACTGGGGTTGTAGTAAGGATTATCCTTCAGGAACAGTCGATCCTTCAGTGGTTCACCATTCCCCCTTATTAAACCGGAAAGAGACGCACCGCTCTTCTTTTTAGAAGACTTTGATGCTGAACGCTTTATACCCTTGTTGTTCCTCTTATTCTTATTATTCTTATGGCCTTTCGAAGATTGGCTGCTGTCAGCTGTTCCATGCTCAACAGGAACATTCGCGGAATCATCTTCATCAAGTGCTTCAAACTTGGATAGAAATTCATCTATCTCACGTTCGTTTTTAGAAATATTGTCTTTATCAGACTTCATAAGAAACCTCCAATCAGGAATTGTTTGTTGTCTTTGGTCACACCTACACATATCATAGTAGATTTTTACATTATATCACATAAATTATTTATGTGATTATTAATAGACGCTTAATTTATTTTGCTGATTCTATTTACCTGTAAAAGCGTTTCACCATTGCTCGGAGCGGAGCCATGAACAATGGTGAACGTTGATTTTATAAGGGTTTACACGAACCGTAGTGCTGTTCGCAGCATGGTCGAATTATTGTATATTTTTAAGTGCCAGATCGTGCCTATAGTTAGACGTGTGTCAGAAGTTGATCAGACCTGACTTAACATAAGAGTTTATATAATTGAGTATAGTATTGGTGACCTTGATGCCTGCATACTCATCGTCATCATCAAGATTGATGTGGGTGATATTGGCCTTGTCCTGAATACTGTTCAGGATAGAGGCCGTTGTAAATTTGTTGTCTGAGTCCACAGGAATAGCAATCGTCTTAGCCGCCTTGTCATTAGCGGTAGAATATATTTTGCTCAGATCGCTGGACAGTTTGTCGTTTTTGTTCTTAAATGAACCATATAGCTCTGATGTCGTCATGGTGAGGCCGGCAAGTGATGCGGCAGATGCATTTTCCTGCATAACTTGATCTCTATACGCTTCAGTTACACCGGTTGTATTCATTTTGAGATGGAGTGTATCGCCGTCGACATATAGTTCCTCGATTGTGTTTGTAGCGTAAACGTCACCTTTTGAATACTTAGCGGGGATTTTATCATCGTCACTAAATCTGTAATTGCTATTCTTAGCTATATAAAGAAAGGTGCTGAGGTCATTTATTGTCTGCGCTCCTATTGCAGTATCAGGCAGTTTGGCTTCGTCTGAAATTATTGAGTAAGTCATTTTGGCATCAGGAAAATACTTCTTATTGGCCTTTTTAAAGCTCTCGACCTGACCATCAAAATACTTCTTTGTATCCTCGAGGTTAAATGAATCTACAAGCATTGTAAATTCAATCGAATCCGGATACATATTACCGTTGTTTCCAACTTTTAGATCTGCAATCTGGTATGAAACAGATTTATTCTTGTACTTGGAGATGATTCCGTTTAGTATGTTGAACACATCTGGCTGCTGGGAGATGTAGGAGCTTGGACTATCAGTCTTGATGCCGGTAATTTTAATTTTTATACCTGTATTCTGAGTCCTGGGCTCAGTGCTGTACGGAATGGCAAGATTACTCATGCCGCTTGCGAATGAGGTATTTGACACATACAGCTTCTTGCCGCTGCTCACGTAGATAACGTTAGAGTTTGCAGGAATATATGACTTATTGATATTAAGTGCGCCAGAATGTTCATTCCTGTCATTATTAAGAAAGATAGCGATAACACTTCCACCTTTAGTATTTGAAGTTGATACTTCATGGATTGTGGAAAGGGTATCAGCATCCATAGCAGCCGTTTTATAGTTATATTCGGCAACAACGACAGTTGCAGGAGCTGTAACATCAGTTGCTGTCTTGGTCACGATTATATTTCCGTTTTCATCGGTAATGTATATAACCTTGTCCTTAGTAGTTTCTTCCTCGATGAAGTGCTGCAGAGCCTTGTTGGATTTAAACCCTTTAGATTTATCAATCAGCGCTTCTCGAAAGCTTCTGTAGTTGCTCTTGTCGACTAGACGAGTTTTATTCATCTTATAATATGCGATGATACCGACGAATAATATAATTATTACCAGCACAATCGCAGTGGTTTTCGTGTTAGATTTATGCATTATCATCCTCTCAAAATTTGTTGTATGTATACATTTATGCGTTGCCTATTATACAGATAAACTGTGAAGATTTGAACAAGAAAAGGAACTGTTCTTGTATACAAAGCAGATATGCAAGGTGATTGGAGTTATTTTAGTCACGTGATGTCAAATGTTATAGAAATGTTTTAAGCAAATATTTACTTATATATTATATATAGAAATGAAGTAAAGTGAATCATAATATTAGTATGATAAACAGGCCGTCCGGGTCATGTTAATGATACAAAAAAGCCTTGCACGCAGTGCAACTATTATGTTATAATTCTCATCGCGTTACAAATGAACGCGACTATTTTATAAACAAGGAGGTGCGGCAAATGTCCAGAAAATGTGAAGTTTGCGGTAAGGGTCAGACTTCGGGAAACGCTGTTTCTCATTCTAACAGACATTCTAAAAGAAAGTGGAATGCTAATATTCAGTCTGTAAGAATTAACGAGAACGGTACGGTCAGAAAGGCAAACGTTTGCACGAGTTGCCTGAGATCTGGCAAAGTAAACCGTGCCATTTAGTCAATATACCCGAGATTTGGTCTTAAACGGCTCGCCGTTTAAGACTTTTTTTATGAAAAACTGAGTAATCCAATCGCTAACGTATCAATATTAATATATAATCTCATGGTAACAAGTAATAAAGATGTGCGGCATTTTAAATGCGGGAAGCTTTACAAGCATTATAACGGAGGCGGAGATGGCTCTACTCACAAAGTCTGAATATGGATCAGTTAATATCGGTAAGCAAGTGCTTAGCAAGTTGATCCTGGATGAGATACTGAAATACAGTGATATCATATATCCATGCAGTCGTAATGGTAAGCAGCTAAAGCGAGGCTTTTTTTCAGGCATAAGCGATATGCTGCCCTCGGTTGATGTGCAGGAGACAGATGAAGGGATCAAGGTTGTCTTCTATATTATAGTCAAATTTGGGGAGAGCATTAACGATGTCGCTAATGCGGTGTTTGACAACATAGAACGTGATTTTGCGATATTGGCTCTCGATAAGCCAACAGAAATTAAAGCGAGCATAAAAGGGGTAATGTCTGACCGTTTGGTGAAACGTGATATAGAACTGGTCAGAACAAATGGATAGTTTATGAAATTAAGCGACAGCGTGACAAAAATTAAAGGCGTAGGTTCCAAAAAACAGCAAATTCTAGAGTCAATGGGGATTGTCGACGTATATGATCTGCTGGAGCACTACCCGTTTAGATATCAGAATAGGATAGAGCGCGTACCATTTATGGATGTTCAGGAGGATAAAGACGTTTTAATCGGCGGTTCTCTGGTAAATAAACGTTTACGTTCGATAGGTGGTGGACGCACTATGCTCGAGTGCTCTTTGAGAGACGAGAGCGGGGTATTCCATGCGATATTCTTTAATATGCCCTTTTTAGACAAAAATCTCAGACTCGGTGCGGAATATACGTTGTTCGGTAAGATGAAATGGCGAAATGGTGCCAAAACCGTTGTCAATCCGGAGATGGCTCTAACCGGAAGTGCTCGAGACGTCCGAGGCATAGTTCCTTTATACAGACGTTCTGCCGGTATTACTTCTAATGAACTGACTAAGCTTATAAGAAGCGTCTGTGATGAACTCGATGAATCATGCGAATGGATCGGGCGTGAGCTCATAGAGCGCAATAAGCTGGTTGAGGAATCCTACGCATACAAAAATATACATTTTCCGGAAAATGCAGCTGCATACAACCGTTCTCGTTTTAGACTGATTTATGATAAGCTGCTGTCATTTCAGTATTCGATAATCCGTAACAGGATGCTCAGGGATAACGCTTATGGCGATTCTGCTATAGACATGGTTGATATGCACAGCTTTTATGAAAAGCTGCCTTTTGTTCTAACTGAAGGTCAACAGATCGCAATAAAAGATATAGAACAGGATTTGACAAGCCCGATATCTATGAATAGACTGGTTCAGGGAGACGTGGGTTGTGGTAAAACAGTAGTCGCGGAAGCTGCAATATTTCGTGTTACTCGCGCAGGATGGCAGTCTGCATTTATGGCACCGACAGAAATATTGGCTAGACAGCACTTCAATAAGCTTAGCGAAGAGCTGGGGCATTACGGGATCAGAGTGGTGTTGCTGGTAAGCGGACTAAAGGCAGCTGAACGTAGAGATTTGATTGAGAAAATAGCGCATGGCGATGTCGACGTGGTTATCGGAACACATGCTCTTATACAGGATGATGTCGAATTTAAACGGCTCGGACTGGTTATAACTGACGAGCAACATAGGTTTGGTGTTAATCAGCGAAAGATTCTCGCCGGTAAGGCAGAGGCCGTAAATGTGCTTGTTATGTCGGCAACTCCAATCCCTAGAACGCTGGCAGCTACGGTATTTGGAGATATGGATTTTTCTGTTATCAAGAGCAAGCCTTCAAATAGAAAAGAAATTATCACCAGATACGTTACCGACAAATCGCGTGAACGGGCTTATACAGAGGTTTACAAGGAAATAAAACGCGGATATCGTGCTTATGTAGTTGCACCTGCTATTGATGAGAACGATGATAGTGATATAGCTTCCGTAACATCATTATATGAGGAGTTGCAAGGTAGGTTTAATGACGTTAACCTTGGTCTTATTCACGGCAGACTTGACAGGCTGGAGAAAGAACGCATTATGAATGAGTTTGCCATTGGTGAAATCGAGTTGCTTGTATCAACTGTAGTCATAGAGGTAGGGATTGATGTGCCTGAAGCTACGGTTATAGTGATTGAGAATTCAGAGCGCTTCGGCTTAGCCCAGCTGCATCAGCTCAGAGGCAGGGTCGGTAGAAGTGATAAACAATCTTATTGTTACCTGATATGCTATAGTGATTCGGAGAATGCCGTAAATCGCATGAATGCTATGGTCACCATGAGTGACGGGTTTGAGATAAGTGAAGAAGACTATAGGCTGAGAGGCGCCGGAGATCTGATGGGAACAATGCAGCATGGGTATTCCGGAAATAGCTTTTATGATCTGTTTGGCTACGAGAGGATACTTAAGCTTGCGACTAATGACGCGGAGGAGATAGCAACTGCATCAGATAGAGAAGATAAGAGCACGGTTGATATATCTCAGCTTAAATTTAGGTCAGCAAAAGCGGTATTCCAAGATAACAGCAATATAATATAGAAGGAATTACCTGCTCGGGTAGTTTTGCTCGCGGTACTAAACTGCCGAGAAGCGAGTATGAGGTACATTAATGACGAGGATAAATTCAGGAGAATATAAATATAGAAGTATAGAGGTTCCCGAGAACGCGAGACCGACTACGGAGAAGGTTCGTGAAGCCGTTTTCAGCATTCTCATTGGCAAAGTGGAAGGAGCGCTGGTTCTGGACTTATTTGCCGGCTCGGGTTCGCTTGGTCTCGAGGCGCTTTCCCGCGGTGCAAAGCACTGTGTATTCAACGAAGGAGATAGAAAAAATTATAAAATCCTCCAGAAAAACATCAAAAATTGCAAAGCGCAAGAAAAATCTTCAACTTTTAATAATGATTTTAGAAAGTCTCTAACGCTTGCAAATAAGGAGTTTGACCTCATCTTCGTAGATCCTCCTTACCGTGCAGGATATTATGGTGAAGTATTTGAACTCGTTGATGGTTACGGGCTTTTGACGCGCGACGGTGTGATTATCGTCGAACATCTTGACGATAATCCTTTACCTGATGCATTGTCGGAATTCGTCAAATTCAAGAAAAAGAGGTATGGAACTGTAGCTGTAGACTTTTATGCAAGACCTTAAAGCCTTGCAAATACAATATCTGTTTGTTAAAATACCTTGGAGAGATGGTGATTAGTATGATGAGGACTGCAATTTATGCGGGTTCATTTGATCCTGTTACCAATGGTCATCTGGATATTATTGAACGCGCAGCTAATATGTTTGACAGCTTAACTGTCGGCATAGCCGTTAATAGCTCCAAAGAACCTCTGTTCACATTAGAAGAACGCAAGTACATCATTGCTAAGGTGACTGAACATATCCCGAACATCAAAATCGATGTGTTCAATGGACTACTTGCTGACTATGTCAATAAACATAGTTTTGACACGGTAGTCAGAGGACTTAGGGCTACTACCGATTTTGAATATGAAATCCAGATGGCGCAGATGAATGCACGCTTATACACGGGTGGGACGGAGACTGTTTTCTTGATGACAGACCCTCGGTATTCGTTTATCAGTTCATCTCTCATCAAAGAAGTAGTCTCTTATGGCGGCAGCGTCGATGGCCTGCTACCAGAGTGTGCTAACGAGATGATTAAAACTAAATTTGATAATCAATAAACTAGGAGGAAATCGTTATGAGCGACGCATCGATTAGAGTTATGACACTACTTGACGATCTCGAAGAAATTTTATCCAACGCTTCGAAGGTGCCTTTTTCAGAGAAGGCAATCGTCGACAGCGATGAGATTAGGAGCATCGTTGATGACATAAGACTTAGCATGCCTAAGGATATTCAGCAGGCAAAGTGGGTTAAGGATGAGCAGGATAGGATCCTAAACGAAGCTAGAAGCGAATACGATAAGGTTATCGTAGCTGCCAAGAAGCAGGCTGAGTATCTAGTTGAGAACGACATCATCAAGAAGGAGGCTGAAAAGAGAGCTGACGCTCTTATCTCTGAGGCAGAGAATCACAGCAGATACATTAAGCTCCGTTCTTATGAATACGTAGACAAGCTTCTGTACGATATGCAAAATGATATTGCTAAGGTTGCTACGGAGTTCATTCAGCCAATGAACGATTATTTCACCGATATGGTCGGCGAGATGAACAACAGAGTAAATGGCAATCGCCAGGAAATGAAGGCCTTGGCAGAGCGTGTTCAGGGCGGCTCCACATATACTGAAGAGCAACAGACAGCTGATGAACATGCAGAGGGCGTTGAGGAGTAAACCTTTACCGATGAAAGTTCTGGGAATTGTTGCAGAATACAATCCTCTACATAACGGACATCTTTACCACATAGATAGAGCTAAGAGAGAAGCTTGTGCCGATGCTGTAATCGCTGTGATGAGCGGCGATTTTGTGCAGCGAGGAGAGCTTGCTTTCGCAAGTAAGTGGGACAGAGCAGAGTCCGCAGTTAAGAATGGAATAGACGCAGTGTTTGAGATACCGGCTTTTGCGTGTCTCGGCAATGCGTCTGTTTATGCGTCTACGGCAATTAAACTGTTAGCTGCAATAGGGGTTGTAGATGTGATATCGTTCGGGAGTGAATCGGGTAACATAGACAAGCTTACTATGGTAGCGGAAAGGCTTTCGGATTCGAGAATATCAGATAGGATGGTGGAGCTCGCCAGAGAGGGATACAGTTATCCCCGGTCCAGAGCGGCAGCTTACAGCGAATTTTTTGGTGACGATGGAGAATCGGTTCTCCATGGAGCCAATGATACTCTCGCTATCGAATATATAAGAGCTATTACGGAATTTAATAAATGTACAGAACATGAGCTTGAAGTTCACACTATTAAACGTGAGGCTGCCGAGTATTCTGCGAGGTTCGATACCAGTCGGAAATTTCAGAGTGCTTCAGGCATAAGACAGGCAGCGAGACAGGGGATTGATGTATCCGAGTTCGTTCCTGATGAATCGGCGAAGCTGATCAGTTCATGTTTCTCAGAACGCGCCGATACGATCGATGATAAGCTGTTCGATTTGATTAGATATGTGCTTCTTAATCTTAACGCTTCGCAGGTAGATGAGGCTCCGCAAGGCGGCGAAGGCATCGGAACAAGGCTTATTGAAGCTGTGTCAAGGTGCAAGAGCTTTGACGAACTCGTCATGCATGCGAAGAGCAAGCGCTACACTTATACCAGGATTTCACGACTGCTACTGCAGTTATTGCTCAATATCAAGCGCGATGAACCGGGAGTTTGCGAACCGGGGTACCTCAGAGTGCTGGCAGCAAATGAGACTGGGCGGAAATTAATCAAAAAAGCAAAAAAAAATAGTCTTAACGATATTCCGATCATTACCAATATCAACAGAGAGGCAAATGAGTTGTCTGATTCTGCGAACAGTCAGCTTCTCCTTGACATTAGGGCGGCAGATACATACAATATTCTGACGATGAATGATATGTACGAAGAGTCGGATCATGTGAAAAGACCTATATTACTGTAATTTTCATTGACATACTACGGTTTTGCGTATATACTATCATCCTGTAGTGCGTAAAATGCAATCCAGACATTTTAAGATAATCACATTTGTAAGGAGGTGTCGACAATGGCAGTACCAAAGAGGAAAACATCGAAAGCAAAGACTGCTGGCAGAAAGGCTGCTAACATGAAGATGGGCGCTCCGGGACTTTCAATTTGTCCTCAGTGTCATGAGCCAAAGCTTCCACACAGAGTTTGCCCTAATTGTGGCTATTATGACGGCAAAGACGTTGTTAATGTTGAGTAAATCAGTTAAGCCATTGATCCGAGATTCCTCGGGTCTTTTTTCTTTTTTGCAAAAAAACGGCGTAAATAGTATAATTAATCAGTATATCGGTTGATTGAATTATAATATATATGGGGAATTATGGCTGAGGAAAAGAAAAAGCGCGGTCCGGGAAGGCCTCCCGGCAGCAAGAATAAATCCAAGAAGAATAGCACTTCTTCGTCTGATAAGAGGAACAGCAGCAAGGCGGAGACTGCCGAACAGAAGCAGATTCGCGAGATGCAGGAGAAGCGCAACTCAAATAGAAAGCTTATTGACGAGATATGGGGAATTGCCATATTTGCAATAGGTATTTTTTTAGTATTCACTATGAAGAACAACAGCACAGGAAGCTTCGGACATGGGATTCACAATGTCCTTCGAGGTTTATTTGGGGGAATGTCATATGTCTTGCCTTATTTTTTGATTGTTGTTGCTGTATGCTTGTTTTTTCAGAAGCTGCAACATCTCAACGCGAGGACCGCTTCACTTACAGCTCTCGTGTACTTGATGATGTGCGCTCTAAATGGATACAGATTTGTCAATTCAGGTAAGCCTAAGTTCGGTTTTGGAGATATACTGCTGTATTACAGAGGCGGTGTCAGAGGAAACAATGCAGGTGCGGTTGGAATGGAGCTTGCCAACATTCTGGTCAAGTTTATCGGACGTCCGGGGCTGATTATCTTTGCTTTGGCAGCGATAATAATTTCAATTCTGTTAGTTGCGAATACTCCTATTTCCAAGCAGATCAAGGCGTTTAAGGAGGCTCGTGAAGAAAAGAGGCTCATAAAGGAATTTGAGCGTTCAGGAGGAACAGTGAGCCCTGTCGCTTCTAAATACGAAAATATATCTACGGATACAGCCGTTTCATCTGCTCGTCCAAGTGTAAATGAGCAGATGGAATTTGGTTTGCATGATCACAGAATGGGTACGAAAGCTACTTCACCGAATCCTGCTTCCGGGACAAGCTTTACTTCTAATGCGCACATAGCTTCGGTGGATGACAGCTATGTGGGATATTCCCCAAATGTGCAGGACGAAGAACCAACCTCAGGATTGTTTGGAAGAATGCTGGCAAAGCATCTTAATTCCAAGAAACAGAAGTCTGTAACAGATGCGGGAATTGGTACGGTTACTGCAAATCCTGTTAACGCCGCTGCTGGTAATCGTACAACCGATGTAGGGGGTTCGGCATATTCATCTGTGGATGCAGCTTATAAAGAGAAAAAAACGGCAACGGGTTTCCCTGATGAGAGCACGAGACGTGAAATTGCAAGTATGCTGGATAGCAATGCTCCTTTTGAAGAAGATGAGTCAGGAATATATGATGGGTATAGAGGTAGAGCGGCCAGACAAATTGGTACTGGATTAGGAAGCTCTGATGATGGTATTGTTACAGGCACCGGCTATGGATTGGATGGCAAATCAGGAGAAGCCGGTACAGAGAAAACAACAGGTCTCGGTGGATATGACGGTGCTCCTGAAGATGGAGCTGCACCAAAGGGAAGGGGATTTGGCTTGGACGGCGGAAAGCCTTCCGGGAAATCAAAGGTCGCGGAGTACCGCGGACGCGCTTCAGGTGGCGGTGATTCAGCATTTATTTCGTCCCCCGGTTCAAATAATTTATATGGCGCAGGTGCTTCTCGAGACTTTGGAGCCGGTGTTGGAGTCACTGCAGCAGGAGCAATTGCTGCTGCCAATAAACGTAGTGCGGACGCAATTGGCAGCTCCGACAATATGACATATTCCACATCTTCTAATGAAGCTCTGCACGAGCAGAAAGAGGATAACAGACCGACCAAGGCGGATCACGATGAAATCGCTAAACAGGCTCTGGCAGGGCAGTCAAGGAGGGATGATGATTACGTATTCCCATCGGTAGATTTGCTCAATCGACCTAAACCCGGCAATAATCTAATGAGCGGGCAACAGCTTGAGGAGAAAGCACATCTTCTGGAGCGGACTTTAAATGATTTCAATGTAGAGGCGACAGTTCTCAATGTTACACAGGGGGCGTCGGTTACAAGATATGAGGTTCAGCCGGCTACAGGCGTAAAGGTCAGCAAGATTACCGGGCTTGCCGATGATATAGCACTCAACATGCGTGCTAAAAGCATCCGTATTGAAGCGCCTATACCGGGCAAGGCTGCTGTCGGAATCGAGGTAGAGAATGAAAAGGCGGCGCCGGTTCTGATTCGCGAGCTCATTGAGTCTAACGATTTCAGACGCGCTAAATCCAAGATCAGCTTTGTTGTCGGCAAAGATGTATCAGGACGAAATATTGTCGCAGATCTACACAGTATGCCTCATATGCTTATTGCCGGAGCGACCGGTTCAGGTAAGAGTGTGTGCATTAACACGATAATAACAAGTATTCTTTACAAAGCATCTCCCGATGAAGTTAAACTTGTTCTTATCGACCCTAAGGTAGTCGAGCTTGGAAGCTACAACGGCATCCCTCACATGCTCATACCTGTTGTTACAGATCCTAAGAAAGCAGCAGCGGCGCTTAACTGGGCAGTCAACGAGATGCAGCAACGATACAATAAATTCGCTGAGCTTGGGGCAAAGGATCTTGCGTCGTACAATCACACTGTGTCGACGAACGGAGAGGACGATAATGTATTACCGCAGATTGTTATTGTAATAGACGAGCTTGCAGACCTCATGATGGCAGCCTCTTCGCAGGTTGAAGAGGCAATCTGCCGTCTGGCTCAGAAGGCTAGAGCTGCAGGGATGCATCTAATCGTCGCTACGCAGAGACCTTCGGTTGACGTAGTTACGGGACTTATCAAGGCAAATATACCATCACGAATTGCATTTAGTGTATCATCGCAATTTGACTCTCGTACAATCCTCGATACTGCCGGTGCAGAAAAACTGCTAGGCAAGGGAGATATGCTGTTCTCGCCTGTAGATGCCAATAAGCCGATTAGAATACAGGGACCGTTTATCTCTGAAGCTGAGAGTGCTGCAGTAATTGAATTCGTTAAGTCGCAGAGTGAAACCGAGTACAGGGATGATGTAATCCGAACGATTGAGGTCTCTGACAAGCCTGCCGCTCAAGGTGACAGCCTTTCTGATGAACTGACAGAGGACGCGATCGAGTTTATTCTCAAGCAGAAGCAAGCATCTGTATCGATGCTGCAAAGAAGATTCAGAATAGGATATAATCGGGCTGCACGTATCATCGATGAAATCGAGGAGATGGGAATTATCGGACCATCTGACGGGTCAAGACCAAGACAGGTACTAACAACAGAAGAGGAGTACTATGGTCAGCCGGATCAGACTGTTTTTGTAGATGAATCAATTGATGCAGAAGCAGTAAATTTAGATGGTGATGAGCCTATAGAAAACGATTAGATAATGATGGAGACAATGTTTGATGAATAAGACGAACAAGACGTTCTATATAGATACTCTTGGGTGTGCCAAGAATGACTATGACTCTCAGGTGCTCGCCGCTCTGCTGATGCAGCGCGGCTGCACTTTGACCGAAGCACCGGAGGCTGCGGACATCTTGATAGTGAATACCTGTGGCTTTATCGAATCAGCTAAGATTGAGTCGATAGAGCATATATTCAGCATGGCATCGCTCAAGGGTAAGACCAAGAAGCTGGTAGTTACAGGTTGTCTTTCTGAGAGATATCACGAGGATTTGGTGAATGAAATTCCGGAAGTTGATATTTTTACAGGTGTAAATGACTACGATGAGCTTCCGGATTTGCTGTTGTCCGACAATAAGGTCATGGCTGATAGCGTAAAGGGTAGAGTCGGTAAAGTGTTACCATATAAGGAGAGGGTGCTACCTGGTAAATCATATTCCGGAGTGCTCAAAATTGCGGAGGGATGTAACAACACCTGCGCCTTTTGTGCGATACCTAAGATTCGCGGTCCATTCCGCAGCAAGAAAATCGAGGACGCAGTCAAGGAAGCTGAGGTCATGGCTGAGCAGGGAATCAAGGAGCTGACAATTATCGCTCAGGATACCTCGTATTACGGCAAGGATCTGTACGGTGAGGCTATGCTTCCGGAACTGCTCAGACGGCTATGTAGAATTCATGAGATTAAATGGATTAGACTACTCTATGTGTACGACGATGGTATTACAGATGAACTGATAGAGACTATAGCTGCTAACGACAAGATTTGCAACTACCTCGATATCCCGATTCAGCACATCGCTGATAACGTCCTATCCCGGATGAAGCGCAAGTCGACAGGAGCATCAATCAGGGAGACCTTTAGGAAGCTCCGCGCAAATATTCCTGATGTACATATCAGAACTACGATGCTTGTCGGGTTTCCGGGAGAGAGCGAAGATGATTTTAAAGAGCTGATGGAATTCGTAAAGGAAGCAAGGATAGATAGATTAGGGGTATTTGCATTTTCCGATGAAGAGGGAACTCTGTCGTATACAATGGATGATAAGCTCCCTGAGGACGTCAAGGAGACGCGTAGAGACAGCATCATGGAGCTTCAGCTGTCGATCAGTGAGGAACTCAATCAAGCCAAGCTGGGCAAGACCTATGAGGTTATGATTGATGAAATTCATGATGGCAGCTACATTGGTAGGACTAAATACGATGCGCAGGAGATCGACAACGAGGTCAGCTTCGTCAGCGAGAGATTGCATGAGCTGGGAGATATAGTTAACGTCAAGATTACAGAGGCCTATGAGTATGACCTCGTGGGCGAGGAGGTTTAAATGAATTTACCTAATAAATTGACAGTTGGTCGTATGATAGCTGTTCCGTTTTTTGTCGGTGCATTTATGATGCATTATTATTTTGTGGCATTCGTCATTTTTATATTGGCATCATTTACAGATATGCTTGATGGGAAAATTGCAAGAGCGAGGGGACTTGTTACTAACTTTGGAAAAATTATGGATCCGCTTGCTGATAAGATCCTGGTGTATTCTGCTTTGTGCCTGCTGATTGGGGAGGGAACTATCCCTGCATGGGCGCTGATAATTATTCTGGCAAGGGAGTTTGCAGTGAGCGGGATGAGAACCGTTGCAGCTTCGGAGGGCAGGGTAATTGCGGCCGGTATGAGCGGGAAATTCAAAACTGTTCTTCAGATGATTGCGGTTCCGTTGCTTATCCTCGCTTTGAGATTTGATTCGGTATATCTATTAATGAGCGCGGGCATGTGGGTATTCTGGGCATCGCTTATCGCGACTGTTTATTCAGGGTGCGAATACATCATCAAGAACAAGGATGTGTTTTCGATGTAGCTATTTGTTACATGCAAGCTGATGCATATATAAATTATATAAAACATTATCGGTGTACTTGAAGGTACGCCGATAATTGCGTAAAGGGGTAATATTTCGATGGATGTTTCAATAATTGCAGTTGGTACCGAGCTTCTCTTTGGTCAGACTGTTAATACTAACGCTACCTATATCTCGAATCAGCTCAACCACATGGGATTTAATGTTATGTATCACCATGTTGTTGGTGATAACCCGGTGAGGCTTAAGGAGCTTGTAAAGGCATCACTTAATGAAATGGACATGGTTATCTGTACCGGTGGTCTAGGACCTACGCAGGATGACCTGACTAAGGAAATCGTTGCGGAGGCCATGGGGGTCGATCTGTACTTTGACGAGAAATGCTATGCGGAAATTAAGTCGTATTTTGACGAGAGGCATCGCAGTATGGCAGAAAATAATCGCAAACAGGCGTACATGCCGGTTGGTGCAGAAATTTTTCATAACGAGGCAGGTACGGCGCCGGCGTTTGGACTGGAGAAGGATGGAAAATGTGCAATCTGCCTGCCCGGTCCGCCAAGGGAAATGAAGTGGCTGTTTAAGCACTGCGTTGTGGATTACCTGAAGAGATTTTCTAGCAAGGAAATGTATTACAAGGTCATCAGAACAATAGGAATAGGAGAATCTGACCTCGAGACCAAACTGATGCCTGTGATTAATAACCAGAGTGATCCGACTATTGCAACTTACGCAAAGGAGGGAGAATGCGCGCTTAGAGTTGCATCGCAACGAGATACTGCCGAAATGGCTAAGTATGCAGTTGATGAGATGATTGAGATGATAGATGGATTGATTGGCGAATACATCTATAGCTATGATGACGATGAGCTTAATCAGGTTGTAGTTCATCAGCTTCAGAGACGAAGACTGTGGCTGTCATCTGCAGAATCGTGTACCGGCGGAATGTTTGCTTCGTGTATCACAGATGTTGCCGGAGCTTCGTCGGTGTTTGCAGAGGGATTTGTAACATATAGTGTAGAGGCAAAATCCGAGATTTTGGGTATAGATACGGCTGTGATTGATAAATTTTCTGTTGTAAGCGGTGAAGTTGCAGTCCTGATGGCAGATGGTGCCAGGAGAAAATCAAAAAGCGACATATCAGTTTCTATAACCGGATATGCTGGCCCTGAAGCGGACGAAGGCAGAGAGAACGGTAATGCATTTATCGGGTATTCTTGCGGAGGTAAGCTCGGCAATAAGCGTGGATTTATAGAATTAAATACCAAGAGAAATGATAGAAAGTGGAATCGGAATTACTTCAAGCTGCGGATGCTGCTGACAGTATATAATATTTTGAATGAAAAGCTTTAAGTTTGAAGGTGGAATAGTTTAATCCGTGATATTTTTAGGATTCGATTTTAGTTCTGCAATGCAGCTCCGGTTGCTCTGATATCGTTTTCTGACGGGAAAATTATAATTATATTAGATAAAAGTGCAGATATTGCAGGATTAGGGGCATTTTTAATTTGACCGTAATCGAGATGAGATTATATAATCTTGACAAATGAAAAGTTTGCATATAGAATACGAACGAATGTTCGATGTGATACAGGAGGAACTATGGCAGGTAAATCAAGCAAATCAGACAAGGGCATTAGCAATATAAATGACAAGGAGAAGGCATTAGAGCATGCTCTTGATGAGATACAGAAGGTGTTTGGCAAGGGCGCCGTCATGAAGCTCGGAGACAATGGGCTTAACAACAGTATAGAAGCGATCTCTACAGGATCTATTTCCTTGGATGTTGCTACCGGTATCGGCGGTGTACCGCGTGGACGTATTGTTGAGATATACGGACCGGAATCTTCTGGTAAGACAACACTCACGCTGCACTGTATTGCAGAGGCTCAGAAAGCGGGAGGAAAGGCTGCATTTATCGATGCTGAGCATGCCCTTGATCCGGTTTATGCCAAGAATCTTGGCGTAGATGTTGATGATTTACTTGTATCACAGCCTGATACCGGAGAGCAGGCGCTTGAGATTTGTGATATGCTCGCGCGCAGTGGAGCTATTGATTTGATTGTAATCGACTCCGTTGCAGCTCTTGTACCTAAGGCAGAGATTCAGGGTGATATGGGAGATTCACACGTAGGGCTACAGGCAAGACTTATGTCACAGGCGCTTAGAAAGATTGCGGGAACAGTTAACAAGACAAATACCTGCGTTATATTTATCAACCAGCTTCGAGAGAAGATTGGAGTTATGTTTGGTAACCCTGAGACAACTACAGGCGGTCGGGCACTTAAATTCTATGCCAGCATGCGCCTTGATGTTAGACGCGCTGATTCGATCAAACGAGGGGATGAGACCATCGGTAATAGAACCAAGGTTAAAATTGTCAAGAATAAGGTTGCGCCTCCATTCAAGCTTGCTGAGTTCGATATCATGTATGGAGAAGGTATTTCCATCGCCGGAGATGTTCTTGACACAGCAACAGATATGAAGTTTATCGATAAAGCTGGTTCGTGGTACAGTTACGAAGGTGAGCGAATTGGTCAGGGGCGTGAGAATGTCAAGGAATTCCTTATCTCTCATCCAGATATCCTTGAGACTCTCAAGATCAAGATTATGGATGAAATTCACGGCAGGGATGAAGATGATCTCAAAGTTGATGAAGACGGTGTAGTTATTGAGTAATTATGCATAACATGTTCTAGGGTTTGACATAAATACTAGAACATGTTATACTTGGTTGGTTAGCCGCTCAGAATGGGTTATAAAGCATAGCACCCGTGATTCTGGCGAGTCTGGTTTGAGGAGGATTTTAATATGTACGCAGTAATTAAGACAGGCGGAAAGCAGTACAGAGTACAGGAGAATGATGTACTTAAGATAGAAAAGCTCGACGCTGCAGTAGGAGAGACAGTTACCTTTGACGAGGTTGTAGCTGTTGGAGGAGATAAGCTTCAGGTAGGTGCACCTTTTGTTGAAGGATGTACAGTTCAAGCCGAGGTACTGGAGCAGGGTAAGAACGAAAAGGTTATTATCTTTAAGTACAAAGCTAAGAAGGACTACAGAAGAAAGAATGGGCACAGACAGCCATACACGCTAGTTAAGGTTACAGGCATCGGCGCAGTAGCTAAGAAGACAGCGCCGGCTAAGGCCAAAGCGGAGATTAAGGCTTCCCTTTCAATGAAGAAGGATGAGCTTCTTGCAATCGCTAATGAGCTTGGAGTTGAGGTTCCGGCTAAGGCTACTAAGGCTGATATTCTTTCGGCAATTGAATCCAAGTAATATAATCAGTTCAATATAGGAGGTGACTAGTCATGTCAAGTAAAAAAGGAGTAGGTAGTTCCAAGAACGGTCGCGATTCCGAGTCGAAACGTTTGGGGCTAAAGATAGGTGCAGGACAGTATGTAAGTGCCGGAAGCATTCTTGTTAGACAGAGAGGAACAAAGTTCCACCCTGGTAACAACGTTGGTATTGGCGGAGATGATACTCTGTTTGCAAAGATCAATGGAAACGTTAAGTTTGAGAGATTTGACAAGAAGAGAAAACAGATCAGCGTATACGGCGAAGAAGCGTAAACTTATTGACCCTTTGTTATGAGGGGTCAATTTTAGTATTGGAGATTGATATGTTCGTAGATAGAGCAGAAATTATAATCACATCCGGAAAGGGCGGAGATGGAGCAGTAACCTTCAGAAGAGAGCCATATGTTCCTGAGGGTGGTCCGGACGGAGGAGACGGCGGAGATGGCGGCAATATAATTTTCGTTGCTGACAGCAACCTGCGCACGCTGATGGATTTCAAATACAAACGCAAATATGAAGCTGAAAATGGTCAAAACGGAATGCGGCGTAAGAAGTACGGAAAGCGCGGCCGGGATTTGGAGATTAAGGTTCCCATAGGAACAATGATTATCGATAAGGAATCCGGACTTCTTATGAAAGATATGGCGGATAAGGGTGACCGACTTGTTGCCGCAAAAGGTGGAAAAGGCGGAAAAGGAAACGTTCATTTCAAGAATTCTATCAGACAGGCACCTAATTTTGCTGAGGCTGGAGAACTGCCCAAGGAAAGGACTGTGATTCTTGAGCTTAAGCTTATAGCGGATGTCGGTTTAGTAGGTTTTCCTAATGTTGGTAAGTCTACACTGCTTTCTGTATCGACAAGCGCCAGACCAAAGGTTGCTAATTATCATTTCACTACTATAGATCCTAATCTTGGGGTCGTTGATATGTATGATAAGAGTTTTGTAATGGCTGATATTGCCGGTATCATTGAGGGTGCTCATGAAGGTATGGGGCTTGGTCTAAAGTTTCTAAAGCACATAGAGCGCACAAAGGTTCTTATTCATGTCGTTGATATCTCCGGAAGTGAAGGCCGTGATCCAATTGATGATTATAAGAAGATAATTGAAGAACTCGGGCAGTACGACGAAAAACTTTTGTCAAAACCGATGCTCGTTGCTGCAAATAAAATCGATGCTGCTTGCGACGAAGAAAGGCTTGAAAATTTTGTAAAGTTTGTTGAAGCGGATGGTAAGCGTGTCTTTAAGATTTCGGCCGTAGCTAGACAAGGGGTGCAGGAACTGCTCAATGCCGCACTTAATGAGCTGGAGAATTACATTGAACCTGAAAGTGATGAGATTGAGTATTTTGATTTTGTGCGGGATGAAATAGATGAGGATTTCAAGAAGCTAAAAGCTTATCGAGATTTGGACGGAGTGTATGTACTGGAAGGCAAGCAGTTGTCCAAGATATTTAGATCTACTAATTTCAACGATATTGGTTCGATGAGATATCTATATAAGTTTATAGTTGATAGAGGCGGGATTAAGATGCTTGAGAAGCTTGGACTCAAGGAAGGCGATACTGTCAGGATCGAGGACTATGAATTCGAATACTATGAAGATTAGTGCCCGTGCGGATAAACATAAGAAAATACGATATATGAGCCTAATTGAATAATTATACAAAATATATGGAGGCGTGTGCTGTCATCCACTAGATGCTGTGCAGTTAGATATGTTTACGATAATTGGTGAATACGAGATTGCATTATTTGTAATCTGTATTCACCTTTTTTATGAGATCTTTTTATAATTTCTACGGCATGCATGGTATATACATATGATCAATCCCTTTAAATCACACTATTATAATGTCTAATTAACAAATAATTTATGGTTAAATTTTATGACAAACCAATATTCAAATATATTGAAAAATAATTGTCTAAATTGTATTATATTTATAGTTGAATCTTGCCCCAAGAAAGGGCAAAATATGAAAATCTTTGATAGTGACCAAGTGAGTCGAGCAGTTCAGTGCATAAAATTTCAATTTTCTAAGGATAGGAAGCTCAAGTATAAGATAGGCATATTGATAGTAATCTTGGTGGGTGCCGCTGTGCTGCATATTAAGTCGAGTAACGCTAATACGATAAAGCTTGACAAAGCTGATAAAGTCAAAACTAAGGAGGTAGCAGAGCACAAGGAAGAGTTCTACATTGATATAAGCGGGGCAGTGAATTCACCAGGGGTATATAAGGTGGAGAAGAAGACCAGAGTTTTTGAGTTGATCGAAAAAGCCGGCGGTCTTAAAGAAGGTGCTAATCTTGATGCGATTAATCAGGCTGAGTTTGTTCAGGACGGACAAAAGCTTGTGATACCGAGCAAAATCGACAGCGGTGATGCCTCTGAATGTGATTCCGGCAGAAGCACCGCGGGAAAATCCGAAAAGGGAGGTCTGATCAACATTAATTTGGCGGATAAGCCGAAACTTACTGAGCTTCCTGGTGTAGGAGACGCGATTGCTCAGAGGATTATAGATTATCGCAAGGGACACAGATTTACTAAAATTGAAGATCTTAAACAGGTAAAAGGGATTGGAGAAGCGACATTTGAAAAGCTAAAAGGTATGATTACAGTCTAATGTCAGAGTGTGGACATTAGCAGGTATGTTGAGAAGGACAGGTTGACTATGAATACCAAACTAAATCTAAATGAAGTTTCTAATTCTTCTAAAAAAATTCCAGATCCGTTATGCGGCATAGACTTTTTAAAAAATGAGCCCATAAGTTCAGCATTAAATTTCATAAATCCGGAGAGGCATCTTGGAGATTTTAAACTCAAGATTATCTTTGCGGAAATTCAAAAATTAATATTTTACAGAATGGAAGGTGTTTATGATTTAGATTATCTTGTCGATGAGCATTTGCTGAGAAAAGTTTTGTTGGGATTAATTCTGATGCCAGATAGAATAGGTACATATTACTTGGTTGAAGCCGTGATTGTCTGTAAGTATTTACTCATTGATAACAGTGTTGTTGTCGTTGGCGAAGTATACAAGTGTGTTGCTGAGAAGTTCAATGTATCACCGGAAGCCGTAGAGAAATCTATTCGTAAGACTATGAAGGTCTTATGGGAAACTTATCGATGTGGATCGAAGGATACCGTTGTTTATGACTACATATTTCCTAGCATATATTCGTCACCGACTAACAAAGAAATTATAACATTTATGGCTATGAATGTTTTGGGAATTCAGAATTTCTTAGAGGCTGTAACTGCATAAAATACAAGTGTTTGCAGTATCCATTTTCATTGAATGGATATATGAATCATGTTAAACTATAGCCATTGAAATAAAGAAAGTTGGGGCATCTAGGATGAATAAAGTAAAAAGGATAAAGAAGACTATGGATGGCAACACGGCTGCGGCTCATGTTGCATATGCTTTTTCGGAAGTTTCCGCGATTTACCCGATCACGCCATCTTCAGTCATGGCCGAAAATATTGATAAATGGGCTTCAGAAGGACGGAAGAATCTGTTTGGGGAAAAGGTTTGCATAGTGGAGATGCAGTCAGAGGGCGGCGCAGCCGGAGCTGTACACGGAGCTCTCAACACAGGCGCTTTAACAAGCACATATACGTCATCTCAGGGATTATTGCTAATGATTCCCAATATGTATAAAATCGCCGGTGAACAGTTACCTGGCGTATTTCACGTAGCAGCAAGGGCTGTATCTACGCATGCACTATCCATATTTGGAGATCACTCCGACGTCATGGCTGCTAGAGCAACTGGCGTTGGAATGATTGCTGCGAATAGTCCTCAAGAGGTTATGGATCTCGCTGCAGTATCTCATCTTGCTGCGATTAAGTCGAGCATGCCAATACTTCATTTTTTTGACGGATTCAGGACGAGCCATGAGCAGCAGAAGATTGAGGTATGGGATTATGATACGCTGGGATCTCTGCTGGATTATGATGCAGTGGACAAATTTAGGAATCGCGCCAACAATCCATGTCATCCTCATCTAATGGGATCTGCTGAACAGCCAGAGACATTTTTTCAACATAATGAAGCTAGAAATAAATCCTACGATGAATCAATTGATATAATTAAAGGCGTTATGGATCAGGTTAATAAATGTATCGGCACTGATTATAAGCCATTTAACTATTATGGAGCACCTGATGCCACAGATGTAATCGTCGCGATGGGATCCGTATGCGAAACTGCA
This sequence comes from Mogibacterium sp. CM50, assembly GCF_000293155.1. Lineage (NCBI taxonomy): Bacteria > Bacillati > Bacillota > Clostridia > Peptostreptococcales > Anaerovoracaceae > Mogibacterium > Mogibacterium sp. CM50. The sequence continues at coordinate 66,526 of NZ_ALNL01000044.1, forward strand.
GCGGAAGTTGTTGATTACCTTAATAAAAACGACGGTAGAAAGGTTGGATTGATAAAGGTTAGGCTGTTTAGACCGTTCTCTAGCAAATGTTTTGTAGAAGAACTCCCTAATACAGTTAAGAATATCTCTGTTTTAGACAGAACAAAGGAGCCGGGTTCAAATGGTGAGCCCCTCTATCTGGATGTTGTCTCTGCGCTTGCAGATGCTGAGGATATTCGCGTTAAATTGACAAGAGGTCGTTATGGACTCGGATCAAAGGACACACAGCCTGGCGATATCATTGCTGTGTATGACAACATGGCTTCTGACATACCTAAGAAAGAATTTACCATCTCCATCACAGACGATGTGACAAATCTATCGTTGGAGAGAAAATCAAACCCAATAGTTTCGGCTGAGGGAACAGTTGCATGTAAGTTCTGGGGACTTGGTGCTGATGGAACTGTTGGAGCTAATAAAAATAGTGTCAAGATTATAGGAAATCATACAGACAGGTATGTTCAGGCTTACTTCCAGTATGATTCCAAAAAGTCTGGCGGAGTTACTATTTCTCATTTGAGATTTGGAGACAATCCAATAAGATCAACCTATTATGTTAACTCTGCTGATTTCATCGCATGTCATAGTGCGTCGTACATGCATAAGTATGACATTGTACAGGATGTAAATCCCGGCGGCATATTCCTTCTAAACTGTAGCTGGTCTGATGAGGAGCTAGATAAGAATCTGCCTGCTGCTGCTAAAAGATACATCGCTGAAAACAACATTCAGTTTTATACGTGTGACGCTGTCAAGCTTGCCAATGAAGTCGGTCTCGGATCTAGAAGAACTAATACTGTACTTCAGGCAGCGTTCTTTAAGCTTGTTAATATAATGCCTATCGAAGAGGCGGTAGATTACATGAAGGCCGCAATCAAGAAGAGCTATATTAGCAAGGGTGATGATATCGTGTCTATGAACTGCAAAGCTGTAGATGCCGGTGTTTCGCATGTTCACAAGGTTGCAGTGCCTGACCTCTGGAGGTCGATAACCGTTAGTGACGACAAGGTAGAGCTTCAATCAGACAGACCGGAGATGGTTAAGTATCTCAATGATATATTGATTACAGACGCTGCTATGAAGGGCGATGAGATTCCTACCTCTAAGTTCCTTGATTTTGCAGACGGACTTATTCCGGCAGGAACCGCAGCATTTGAAAAGCGAGGGATCGCAATAGATGTTCCACTATGGATAGCTGATAACTGCATACAGTGCAATCTCTGTGCATATTCGTGTCCGCATGGTGTAATCAGACCTTTTGCTCTCAGCGATGCGGATGCGAAGGCAGCAGGTGGAATCACCTTACAATCAAAGGCTAATGGCGACTTCCGGTTCATGATCTCCGTATCTACTGTCAACTGCACCGGCTGTGGTTCTTGTGTCGATGTGTGTCCTGCAAAGGAAAAGGCGCTAAAGATGATTCCTTATGAAGACGAGCGTTCCGCTGCTCAGCAGAAGGTGTTTGAATATGCAAATGACCATACTGACGAGCGGATACTTGATGGCAATAGGGAAAATCCAAGGAATATCGGATTTATCAAGCCTCTACTCGAGTTTTCGGGAGCTTGCCCGGGATGTGGTGAGACCCCGTATGCTAAACTTGTTACACAGCTATTTGGTGATAGAATGTTTATCGCTAACGCTACTGGTTGTTCCTCAATCTGGGGCGGAAGCGCTCCAAGTACGCCTTATACCATCAATCGTGAGGGTAGAGGTCCGGCGTGGTCCAACTCTCTGTTTGAAGACAATGCGGAGTTTGGTTTAGGTATGGCTATTTCAATGAAAACCCGCAGAAATGAAATGAGATCAGCGGTTAAGAGATTGGCTGACAAAAAGGCGTTCCACAAGGAGGCAACAGAGTGGATCGAAGCCATGGATGATGACCGTGTAGCTGAGTTGGCGGCAGCCAAGCTGATAAGTGTATGCTCTGGCAGCGACAACGATGATGCTAAATTTGTGATGAACAATCGGGATTTACTGCCAAAACCATCAATGTGGATTTTTGGTGGCGATGGCTGGGCTTACGATATCGGATACGGCGGTCTTGACCACGTAATCGCATCCGGCGAAAATGTCAATATATTGGTATTTGATACTGAAGTTTATTCCAATACCGGAGGGCAGGCTTCAAAGGCGACACCTGCCGGTGCTATCGCACAGTTTGCTGCATCTGGTAAGACTGTAGGCAAGAAGAATCTCGCTGAGATTGCGATGTCGTACGGATACGTATATGTTGCACAAGTTGCGATGGGTGCAAATCCAAGTCAGACGCTTGCTGCTCTTAGAGAAGCCGAGTCATATAATGGACCATCGATTGTAATCGCGTACTCACCATGTATTAATCATGGCATTAGAGCCGGTATGAATTGCTCGATGAACGAGATGAAGAAGGCTGTACAGTCAGGATATTGGAATCTATTTAGATTCGATCCTCGAAGGACGGCAAATGGCCAAAATCCCTTGATGCTGGACAGCAAGAAGCCGACTCTTGAATACAATGATTTTTTGAAGGGTGAGGTCAGATATAGGGCTCTAGAGCAGACTAATCCTAAGAGAGCTAAGCAGCTTTTCGCTGAAGCTGCAAAGCAGGCGAACGATAGATACGAGACTCTTGTTAAGAGAAGCAAGATGGATAAATAGTACGTATACGTCGCGTGCATGTCATACTCACAAAAGTGAGTATGACATGCTTACATAATAGGATATTTTATGATGGAGGATCAATGAAAAAGGAAAAAATCGATAGAATCAATGAGCTTGCTCACAAGAAAAAATCTGAGGGCCTTACTCCTGATGAAGTGCTTGAGCAAGCTGAACTCAGAAGAGAATTTTTAGCTGAAATAAGGGCTGATGTGAAAAGTCAACTTGAAAGCATAGAAATAGTAGATTAATTGAGATACCGGAGTGCTAATTGCTTGAGAATATTGGAGTTTCAGTATACAATATAGGCATTGTATATAAGGGAGAGTGTTGTTGAATGGAAAAACTGGGTCTTAACGAAATAAGAGATATGTTCCGTGATTTCTTCGTTAGTAAGGGTCACTATGCGGCAGGTAGTGCATCGCTTATTCCTAAGAATGATAAGAGCTTGCTCATCATCAACTCGGGAATGGCACCACTTAAACCATATTTTGCAGGTGTTGAAACTCCACCCTCAAAGAGGATGACTACATGCCAGAAGTGTATTAGGACCGGAGACATAGAAAACGTCGGTAAGACATCTCGCCATGGGACTTTCTTTGAAATGCTCGGAAACTTCAGCTTTGGAGACTATTTCAAGGAAGAGTCGCTGACTTGGGGATGGGAATTTATAACACAGTATCTCAAGATGCCAACTGACAAGCTATGGGCTACTATCTACACTGATGACGATGAGGCGCACGATATTTGGGTTAAGCTGGGAATGCCTGAAGAGAGAATCGTTAGACTTGGTAAGGAAGACAATTTCTGGGAGATTGGACTTGGTCCATGCGGACCATGTTCAGAGATTTACTATGATAGAGGAGAGGAATACGGCTGTGGCGATCCTGACTGCAAGCCTGGATGCGAATGTGATAGATATATCGAGTTTTGGAATCATGTGTTCTCACAGTTCTCTAAGGAAGAGGATGGATCATATTCAAACCTCGCGCATCCTAATATCGATACCGGAATGGGCCTTGAGAGACTTGCATGCATCATGCAGGATGTTGATTCTATCTTTGATATAGATACTATCAGAAGAATTCTGGATGCTGTTGCGAAGATGGCGGATGTGAAGTATCAAGCCGGTGATGACACAGCTGATGTCAGTCTTAGAATTATTACCGACCACCTGCGTTCTATGGTCTTTATGATTGCTGATGGTATTATGCCCAGCAACGAGGGCAGAGGATACGTGCTTAGACGTCTTATCAGGAGAGCTGCCAGGCAAGGGAGGCTTCTTGGAATCAAAGAGAAAAATTTCTTGGCAGAGCTGATGGATTCTGTAGTTGAAGTTTCCGGGAGTGCTTACCCCGAACTCGTTGACAAGTATGACTATATAAAGAAAATAATTACTATCGAGGAAGAACAGTTTGCAAAGACGATGGATAAGGGCCTGGGGATTCTCGAAGAGTACGCCGCTGCACTGGAAAGGTCCGGAAGGACAGTGCTAGATGGTGCAGATGCGTTTAAGCTATATGATACATATGGCTTCCCTGTTGAGATGACTGAAGAAATTCTTGCCGATAGAAGCATCACTGTGGATATGGATGGTTTCAAGGATAACATGAATCGGCAGAAGGAACTGGCTCGTCAGGGTCAGAAGTCTACAGCTGAGGTAGCATGGAAGGATGCTGCAGAGTACGACAAGCTGCCTAAGACTGAATTCCTCGGATACACTGAAACTGAAGCCGAAGCTGAGGTGCTGTATTCCAGCAGTAACGATGGCAAGGATATACTGATTTTTGACAGAACTCCATTTTACGCTACGGGTGGCGGACAGCTACACGATGCCGGAGTAATTACTGTCGCAGGAAATGACTACCATGTAGTGGATGTAACAAAAGAGAATGACATTTATCTGCACTTTGTCGATGAATCGGCTGATGCTGTAAGTGCCGGAGATAAGGCGATGCTTAAGATAGATGCTGTTTGCAGAAACAGAACCGCTAGAGGGCACAGCGCTACTCATATCTTGCAGCAGGCTCTTAAGGATGTACTGGGCGATCACGTAGCCCAGGCCGGATCATACGTGGACGAAGCGTATTTGAGATTTGATTTCAATCACTTTGAGGCGATGAGTTTTGCACAGATCAAGCAGGTTGAGGATATTGTAAATGCCAAGATTGATGCATTTCTCCCTATCCGCATGCAGGAGATGAAAATTGAAGAAGCTCAGAAGCTGGGGGCTACGGCAATTTTCGGTGAAAAGTACGGTGAGATTGTCAGAGTTGTAAGCATGGGCGACTACAGCGTCGAGTTCTGTGGTGGTACTCATATCGATAATACCGGCAAAATCGGAGCCTTCAGGATTACAGCTGAAGTTGGTATTGCATCCGGAATTAGAAGAATTGAGGCGATTACCGGAACTCAGGTTATCGATTATCTTGAGAGTAAGGAAAGCCTGATTTCAAACGTATGTACAGCTATTAAATCTAATCCAAATGATCTGGAAAAGAGGGCTGCACAGCTAGTTGCCGATAATAAGGAGCTGGAGAAGACAGTTAAATCATTAAAAGCAGATGAGCTTGCGGGGGCTCTTGACGACGTTATCTTGGCTGGCGTTGATATCAATGGCATCAAGCTAATTACGAGAAGATTTGACAATACGGACGTAGAACAGCTCAGAGAGATGGCTGATGCTATCAAATCCAGGGAGAGCAAATCTATATTTGTGGCAGCTGCAGTTAATGATGGCAAGATTGCTATCATAGTTTCGGTAAGTGACGAGCTTGTAAGTGATGGCTTCCATGCAGGGAAGCTTGTTAAGGAAATAGCTCAGGTGGCTGGTGGAAATGGCGGTGGCAAGGCCGGTATGGCTCAGGCTGGGGCTAAGGATGTGAGCAAGCTGGATGAGGCATTTGCGCTGGCAGAGAAGCTGGTAGTAAGTAAATAAAGTTAGCAAGTCGACGGGCAGATGTGTAACAGACTTATTTGCCTATCAACTAAAATATATTTTTATATGATTTTATAAAATAGGAGGCAGATATGAGCAAGGACACTATTTTGTTTGAAAGCGCAAAGATGAAACAGCTTTCCAATAAAGAAGCGCTTCATCAGATTTATGATTCCCTACAGGAGAGAGGCTATAATGCTATCGATCAGATGGTAGGCTACTTGACATCCGGTGATCCATCTTATATTACAAGCCACAATGATGCCAGAAATTTGATTCTCAAGATTGATAGAGACGAGCTCCTTGAGGAGATCCTCAAGTCTTATCTTGAACTGGATAAATAGAATTATTTATGAGAAAAATAGGACTTGATGTCGGTGATAAGACGATAGGAATTGCAGTAAGTGATCTGCTGGATATCACTGCGCAGGGAGTCACTACGATAGAGCGTGTTGGTATTCGAAAGGACACTACCAAGGTGCTTGGTTTAGTGCGCGAATACGAGTGTGATACTATTGTGGTAGGGCTTCCTCTTGGCCTTGACGGAACCGACAGTATACAGACTGAAAAAGTACGTGAATTCCGTACTATGCTTGAAAATAAGCTTAGAAGTTCAGGTCTTGCACATGTAAAGCTTGTGTGGCAAGATGAAAGATTTACAACCAAACTTGCGGAAAACATCCTCATAGCCGGCGATGTTAAAAGGGGCGACCGCAAAAAGGTAATAGATAAGCAGGCAGCTATAATAATATTGCAGAGTTATTTAGATAGGGTGAGCAATGAACAAGATACAAATTAACGAACTTAGTTTTCTCGCTTCTAATGACTATTGGGGCAGGGGCATCCTGATTGGAAAAACATCAAGGAGGATTGCCGTTGCCTATTTTATAATGGGAAGAAGTGAAAATAGCCGTAACAGAGTGTTTTACCAAGATGCCGATATGATTGCTATCGCACCGTTTGATAAGAATGCCGAAATAGATCCAACACTCATCATATATTATCCCGTTAAGACTAACGGTAGAAATCTTATTGTCACTAATGGCGATCAAACCGATACAGTCGAGGAATTCCTCAACGAGGGAAAAACTTTTGAAGAAGCTCTCAGAACTAGATGCTTTGAGCCGGACGCTCCGCACTTCACTCCTAGAATCAGCAGCATTCTGAATATGGTAGATGGTTCCTACAAGCTCAGCATTCTCAAGGATTCAGATGGTCATGGAACTGATTGCAGCAGATATTTCTATGAGTATGCATCTCGAGATAACACAGGACATTTCATACATACCTATGAGGGCAATGATTCGCCATTACCTACATTTGAAGGGGAACCAAAGTTGTTCAGAATTCCCGATTCCTTTGAAGAATTTAGCGAGACAATCTGGAACAGCCTGGATGCAGACAATAAGATTGCTCTGTGCACTATGATGATTGATTTTGATACGCTCGAGAGGGAAGTTAAAATTTACAATAAGAGGATGGGGGACTAATGGAAACTACAAGATTGCAATATATGTCGCCGCTGTCGACCAGATATGCGAGCAAGGAGATGAAGTATATCTTCTCCGAAAAGAAGAAATTCACTACCTGGCATGAGCTGTGGATTGCTCTAGCTAAAGCAGAGCGCGAGCTGGGGCTTGATATCACTGAAGAACAGATTCAGGAGATGGAAGCCAATAAGGATATTGTGGATTTTGAGGTTGCCGAAGCTCGTGAGAAGGATGTTCGCCATGACGTAATGAGTCACGTATATGCATTCGGCAAGCGTTGCCCCAAGGCAGAGGCTATAATTCATCTCGGTGCTACATCGTGTTACGTTGGTGATAATACCGACGTTCTGTTGATGAAGAAGGCTCTTGAGCTGATTCTTGAGAAGTCTGTACAGGTGCTTATCAATCTCAAGAAATTTGCGAGAGAATACAAAGATATGCCTTGTCTGGCGTATACACATCTTCAGCCGGCTCAGCTCACAACGGTTGGCAAGAGAGCTTCGCTGTGGATGTATGAACTATCCCTTGATGTGGTTGAGCTTGAGCGAAGACTCACGGATCTTCGCATGCTTGGCTCAAAGGGTACAACCGGTACTCAGGCCAGCTTCATGGAGCTCTTTAACAACGATGAATCCAAAGTCAAGAAGCTTGACGAGATTATAGCAAATACCTTTGGCGTGTCCGGATGTGTCCCGGTTTCAGGACAGACGTACACTCGTAAAGTAGACGCTAACATATTATCGTCGCTTTCAGGGCTTGCACAGAGCGCATCAAAGTTTTCTAATGATCTTAGAATTCTGCAGTCATTCGGCGAGATGGAGGAGCCTTTTGAGAGGCATCAGATTGGATCATCTGCGATGCCTTACAAACGCAATCCAATGAGATCCGAAAGAATCACATCGCTTGCCAGATATGTCATTATTGATTCGCTAAATCCGGCTATTACAGCTGCTACGCAGTGGTTTGAGAGAACCCTGGATGACTCGGCTAACAAGAGAATTTCGGTCCCTGAAGCTTTTTTAGCTTTGGACGGGATTCTTAATCTGTATATCAATATCACAAGTGATATGGTAGTGTACCCTAAAGTAATAAATGCTCGTACAATGGAAAAGCTTCCGTTCATTGCAACTGAGAACATAATGATGGAGGCCGTTAAGAAGGGCGGCAACAGACAGGCGCTGCACGAGCAGATTAGGATCCATTCACATGCTGCAACACTAAGAGTCAAGAGAGATGGTCTCAACAACGACCTTGTAGATAGGATTGCCAATGATTCATCTTTTGGATTATCAAGGGATGAAATTATGGCGGCTATGGATCCGAAGTTGTATGTGGGTAGAAGTCATTCACAGGTCGAGGAATTAATCAGCGATGTGATAGATCCTATCATCGGGCGTCATCCACAAAAGGCAATCGAGACAGAGATTAACTTATGATTTCGCTTTATTAGTGTTAGGGTGGTGGAATTAATGAAAAATATCGAACTAAAATATGGATGTAATCCTAATCAGAAACCGGCTTCTGTATATATGGAAGATGGTTCTGAGCTGCCTTTCGAGGTTCTGAATGGCAGACCCGGGTATATCAACCTGCTGGATGCACTTAACGGATGGCAGCTGGTGAGTGAAATCAAAGCAGCAACAGGAAAGGCTGCTGCTGCGTCCTTTAAGCATGTTAGCCCGTCCGCTGCAGCTGTTGGCAGAGTTATGAGCGATAGGCTTAAGAAGGCTTGCTTTGTTGATGATGTTCCCGGGCTCGATGAATCTCCAATTGCAACTGCCTACGCCAGAGCTAGAGGTACAGATAGAATGTCATCTTTTGGAGATTTTATCGCACTAAGCGATGTGTGCGATGAGACCTGCGCAAGACTCGTCAAGCGCGAGGTTTCTGATGGCATCATTGCACCCGGATTTACAGATGAAGCTCTTGAGCTTCTCAAGCAGAAGAAAAAGGGCAATTATCTTATTCTCAAGGTTAAATCGGATTTCAAGGCTCCGGATGTGGAGACAAAACAGGTATTTGGGATAACCTTTGAACAGAAGCATAACGACATCAAGATTGACAGGTCGTGCCTAGAGCAGGTTGTAACGGAAAATAAGAATATTACGGAGGAGGCAAAGGAGGATCTCGTAATTGCCCTTATTGCGCTTAAATACACGCAGTCCAATTCAGTTGCATATGCTGTTGATGGACAGACTATTGGTGTAGGAGCAGGACAGCAGTCGAGGGTACATTGTACCAGACTTGCCGGAGCAAAGGCAGATAACTGGCATCTGCGACAGACAGATATGGTTCTGAATCTGCCATTCAAAAGGGGGGTCAAGAGACCTGATAAGGATAATTTTATCGACAGATATATTGCTATGGAGGATACGCCAGAGTCACGTGGAGATATCGAGTGGGAGACACTCTTCTGCGAAAAGCCACAGCCATTTACAATTGAGGAGAAGAAAAAAATCCTCTCTGCGATAAGCGGCGTTTCTGTTGCGTCGGATGCGTTTTTTCCATTTAGCGACAATATTGACAGAGCTCATGAGAGCGGTGCAACATATATTGCTCAGCCTGGCGGATCAACTCGTGACGACCTGGTAATTGAGTCGTGCAACAAGTACGGAATCGCAATGGCATTTACAGGATTTAGATTATTCCATCACTAGGAACACCAGGAAGAAAAGCCTAGCTGCTGCTTGACGAACGTAGCGGCTAGGCGTACATTGTATGAATTGAAGTTATCACTTGTGTGTAAAAGGGCGATGAATGACATGAATGACCTTCAAATCGATTATTTTATGGCCGTAGCTACTAACTCAAGTTTTACCAAGACTTCGGAAGAGCTATTTGTCTCTCAAACCCGCTATTTCTAAACAGATTGCGCTTATGGAGAAGGAATTAGGGGTTAAACTCTTTATTAGAAATAACAAGCGCACTGAGCTTACAGAGGCCGGTAGGCGGTATTATGATTTTTTTAGCAGATACAAGGCAGAGATGGGAAACATCAAGCACGAGGTCTCAGAGCTCGAGGGAGTTACGAGTCAGACTATAACTGTCGGTATACTTGAGGGCTGGGATTTTTCACCCTGGCTCACCAGAGTGATTAAGGAATTCAGAGATTCTCATGGATATGTCGATATCATCATTAATTACTATGGAGCTAAGGAACTGTCGACAATGCTCCTTACTGATGAAGTGAATCTTGCGATTTCTCTCAAGAGTACATTTGATTCATTTGCTGAGATAGAGAGCAGCAATATCTTGACTGCGAGGAAAAAACTCATTTATTGTAAATATAATCCTATTGCTTCCAAGGCTGAGCTGTCTCCTGAAGATTTCGTAAATGAGAAATTCTTTGCACCGTGGAGTATAATGGACGATTCAATTGTAAAGAGTATCAACACATCTATGCAACCGTACGGGATTCGGCCTAATATTCAGTTCGTAAACAATTTTGAATCTATGGTAAATTGCGTCAGGTATAACCTTGGTGTTGCGATTTGTGACGAATATACGGGATATCTAAAGGATGCGGATATAGGAGCTTTAGATCTTATTGAAGCTGAATATGTAAGTGTAGCGATTATTAATAGCAGCACTAATGACGAGGTGAGAGAGCTCTATCAGATAATAAAGGATGCGGTGCAGGGCCTATAATAAACTGCAAGTCTTTCCTTTGATATGCCTATGTAATATAACAGCGCGGTTATGTAATGCATACCCGATATTCAATTATACAAAACGACCATGTTTGTTTAGAATATAAACGAACATGGTCGTTTTGATTTTAACGATTTTGGACTATTGATTAGTTTCTTTGATGGATGGAGGGGTGATTATGCCTAAGAGTAAAAAACTAACAGCAGTATATGCACTAATTATGGATTTGCCATTGAGCATTGTTGTAACAATCGTTGCACTTGCACTCGGTGGAAACCTAAGTATGGAAAGATTTATTCCAAGCTTTTGCCTAGCTTATGTGCTGACATTCTTTATTAACTTCTTACCAGTTGGAATGATTGGGTTTAAGTTTGCAAGTAAGCACGCAGAGGACAATACCTTCAAGTTCGGCCTACTTGCAAATATGATTATTGCTCTATTCTTTGTAGTTATTCTTGATCTTGTGATGACTGCATTTGGAGTATTTGTTGCCGGTCACGGAACAATGAGCGAGTATTTGTTTGCTGTTGTAGCTGGATTCATTCCATGTTACATCCCTACGCTAATTATCGCTATGGTTTGGTACCCGGTTGCTGACAAAGCATCAAGAGCGATTTGCCACGAGTAATGCAGGAACCGGGATATAATTTCCAATAGCAGTTTGCGTTTAAATGATTAACGGCTTAGAAGATAATTGGAAAAGATATTATTATAATTATAATAATGATATCAATTAATTGATTGTAAGCGATTGGCAATTTACGCAGTTTGGGGCGTATTAGGAGGAGAGAACACGATGAAGAGACCTGATTTTTATCCAGTTAGAAGCCTTATCTATGTCGATTTGGCTCATGAAGATTACAGAATAAAGCTTGAGAATTGGCTGTACAGATATCACATTCCGGATAGCATTTCGCAGTTTGGACCTTATGTATCTAAGTACGCATTCTACCAGGCGCTTCCAACACCTCCGGGAGGTGAGAGATTTGGAACCGTAAGGATGCAGATGACTGAACATTACTGGCTGGCAAATCCAAATGACATCAGAGAGTTTGTTCATCATAAGGCGCTGACAGAGTTCTTCCCTAAGGACGTACTCGTATGGCAGAACAATATTCCTGATGAAGGAAAGTCTCACTTGATTGAAAAAGGAAAAGAAGAGAACTTTGAAGGTGACGATGCCAGATCGACGAAGGGGAACGAGGAGCTTGGAACAGTTCCATTTATATTCGCTTTTGTACCAGTTTGGTGGGAAGAAGATTTCAAGGGGGAAGGCAGAACGGTTGAGGATGGTCCTAACTACAGATGGCAGTTCGTGGTTCGTTACCCTGAAGGTATAAGTCAGGAAGAAGGCGACAAGTGGATCAAGGAAGAGCTTATCCCGGCATACACCGAACAGGATGAGTGCTTAAGATGCCTATCCAGCAGGATTATCAAGGAAGTAAATAATTGCGAGTTTGATCGCCTGGTCGAGATGTGGTTTCCGTGCCAGTCTGCGTGGGTTACAGCTACTGAAAACGCAAGCAAGAAGGTGGCTAAGCCGGCATGGGCTGAAACTCAAGACTTCCCATACCTCAAGAAGTCGTATGGAATCTCGGGTATCTTCTTATCGGATATAGCCAGATCAGACAACATGACTTCGTATCACGGCTATATCACAATGAGATAGTAGGAAAGAGACATATTGTATGAATAAAAGAGTTGAATTTGATCATAAAAACAGCAAGGGTAAACACAGAGAGGTGTTAACCCTTGCTCTCTTAGTTGCGGTACTACCGCCGACCTGGGCGGTAGTAAGTCCGTATCTGGGAGTACACGTTGGTCCAATAGCACTGATAACAACAGGAATATATGGTGCCAAGTCTTATTAATTAAGGGGCGTGGGCACATTAGATTAGAAGAGAAGGGATCAAGACAGGCATAACTATTCCTAAAATCATAATTTTGGGAATAGTATATAATGCTCGAAAGCGACTGCCTTGCGGCAGCCGTGTAAATGGAGCTTTATGTATTTGACAACAAGTGATTAACACTGTATCAATACCTAATTAATAATTGAGATGTACATAGTACATAATCTGATTATCCATATAGAAATTACGTGGATAACTATACCCTAATTTCTAAAAAAACGCCTCTAAAGCGAAATATAAGCCTCAAAAAATCCAAGTTTATCTTATAGCTTATAACGACGTCTATTAGGATTCTACCGGAACCAGAATGGTATCCCCGGGCTGCACATCAGATGCGTTGATGCCGTTTATATTACATATCTTATCTACAGCAGTACGAGGGTCAATTGACTTGCCACAATATCTATCTGCAATTGACCATAATGTATCATTCTGATGAATCTCGACTTGTCTATACGTATCTGTCGTGCCGGCTTCAGTCGCTGCAAAACCGAGCAAATTGTATACGAGCACGGTCAAACTCAAGATAACAATCAAAACAAAAATAAAGAATCTAACTGGTGATACAATCTTATATCTCTTCTTCATAATAACATCCTCCCAGATAGACTTGCTAAAAGTCAAATCCTTATATTTTAAATAAAAGAACAAATGTTCTTTTGAAGTACTCATAGTATAACGCTATGCCCAGGAGAAGTCAATAGAAAATCGAACAAATGTTTGAAAAAAATAAAAAGTGCTGCAGTCCAGTAATTGCAGCACTTTTATGACTGTATATATTAAATTTTATTACATTTACCGATATTTTCTACGCATTCTACGCAGTAATATCTACTAATAAGGCTCCTATAAAATCAGCCAGTACTTCGCCGTTAATAATTATCTGAGCTCCCCTTTTGCCTGCTGAAATGTAAATCCTGTCATATAGCATGGCTGTTTCATCGATAAATGTGGGAAAAGGTTTCTTCATTCCTATCGGTGAGCAACCGCCTCGTACGTAACCTGTAAGAGGTAGAAGTTCCTTGACGTGAATCATTTCTATCTTTTTTACTCCGGCCGCTGATGCAGCCTTTTTAAGATTGAGCTCAGAAGCTACCGGAACTACAAACACGAAGTAATCTCCGGTGTTTGACCTCGTCACGAGTGTCTTGAAAATTTCGTCTTTTGATATGCCAAGCGCTTCAGCTGCATGCTCTCCGGAGAGTTCTGTCTCGTCATATTCATATTCTCCTATTGCGTGTTCAATGCCGACGCTATCAAGCTGTCTCATCGCATTAGTCTTTTCTATTTTGTCCTTTTTCGACATAATATTTTCCTTTTTATTATGAATTTACAATATAAATGCAACAATCTCGGTGTCATCCGTTATACGGTGTACACCGTTTTAGACTTCTAATCAGTTATCATCGGTAGTATCTTCGTATGAACCTATTAAATTCATAATCGCTTCTCGCCTTGTAATACAGAACCAAAGGATAGAAAGACTTACTGCGACAACTATTACAAGACCAATGTAGTTCTTATCGGCTAAAAAAGCACCAAATAACAGGCTTTCGATAATTCCAGGAGTCCTTCCCAGTGTCGAAAGAACAAGAAATGGACGCAGTCTTATATTAGAAACTCCGGCTACATAACTTACGAAGTCCTTTGGAATACCCGGAATCAGGTATATAAGGAAGATAAGCATATAAGAGCGTTTACTGTTGAGCTTGCGCACATATGAGCTTACCTTCTGCTCTCCAAATATGAGGTGAAGCGATTCGTTTCCGAGGAATCTGGCGAGAAAATAAGTGATCGTCGAACCGATAAGTGCTCCGATAATAGATATCAAATATCCACCAAGTATTCCGTACAAATAACTGGAAGCAAACTGTATCGGCTGCCCGGGAATAAAACAGACGATAATCTGAACTATTTGCAAGATAATCAGCGGAATGAAAGCAAAAGTCTTAAAATCTTCAAGCTTATTTGGAATATTTAACAGATAATCTTTATTAAACAATGTATTCCTGAACATCAGAAATAAGATGATTGGAAGCCCTATCATTATAAAAATAAGCACGAAGAGCTTGAGGAGAGCGATTACACGGTTCTTAAAGGTTGAATTCTGAACGTTGACGTGCACGTCTTCCTTGAACAGGCGCCAACTCTCCTTGGTCTCTCGCATGTGTTCTCTGTATTCAGATATTTTTCTGTGCTTTCTTGACATCGATTAAGCCCTTATCCACTAACTGCTGCAAGCTCTTGATGATACCGAATCTAGCGTGTTCGTAAGTAAGCCCGCCCTGATAGTAGGCTATGTACGGTTCACGCAGAGGCGCATCGGCGCTGAGCTCTATTGATGATCCCTGTACGAATGCGCCGGCGGCCATTATGACCTGATCGTCGTAACCGGGCATATCCCAAGGGATTGGCGTAACATAGGCATCAATAGGTGCTGCGGACTGGATAGCCTGGATAAATGTGATAGCGAGATCAGGATCGTTGAATTTGATGGCCTCTACGATATCGCTTCTTTCAGCCGTCACCGGTGGACATACCTCATATCCGAGCATGTCGTACACCGTACCGCACAGCATAGCACCGCGAAGAGCTGCATTTACGACCTTTGGAGCGAGGAATATTCCCTGTAATACAGCCCTGTTCTGCCCAAAAGTAAGTCCGCATTCCGCCCCTATACCTGGACACGTGAGTCTGTACGAAATTCGCTCAACGAGCTCTCTCCTTCCGCAGATATATCCGCCGGAAAGTGCGAGGCCGCCACCAGGATTCTTGATAAGTGATCCTGCGATGACGTCAACACCGAAGTCTGTCGGCTCTTCCTCACTTACGAACTCTCCATAACAATTATCGACCATGACGATGATGTCAGGACGAATTTCATGTATCAATTTTGTGACCTTGCGAATACTATCGAGTGTGATAGCAGGTCTCCAGTCGTAGCCTGTCGAACGCTGCATTGCTATAACTCTTGTATTGTCGTGAAGCGCAGCCTTGATGGCCTCGAGATCGACATCGAGATCACCATTTAGCGCAACTTCGCTGTATTGGATACTATAGTCGGTCAGAGTGCCCATGTATTCGTGTTCGTTAATACCGATTACGGTTTGCAAAGTATCATATGGCCTGCCGGTTACATATATCAGCTCTTCGCCGGGCTTGAGAAGTCCAAAAAGAGTCGTCGACAGAGCGTGTGTCCCATTTACGATGTTAGGTCTTACAAGAGCTGACTCCGTGTTGAAAATGCTCGCATATACATTTTCTACAGCATTACGGCCGGCGTCATCATATCCGTAGCCGGTGTTCCAACTAAAGTGAGTGTCGCTGATGTTATTCTCCTGAAATGCGTTCAGCACCTTAAGCTGGTTAATAGCGCATATATCCTCAAGTGTATCGAACTTGTCCTTTAGCTTGGCTTCCGCCTTGTCTATCAATTCCAGAACCTCCGGCTTAATGCCAAAGTCTTTAATTAGATGCTTGTTATAGCTTGTCATCAGTCGTTGTCCTTTCTCTCCAGTTCCCATTCCATATCCTTGACCAGCTCTCGCTTGACATTCATTTTGTGGGAAGCGTAGAGCTGTGTAGTGGTAACCTGTTCGTGATCAAGCAGCGCCTGCACGTCGTAGATTGAATTGCCGCGTCCGATAAGGCTGGTAGCTGCAGTTGCACGAAGCTTGTGTGGACTGTAGCCGTTGTGTTTAGTCGTGTTAAGCGCAATAGCCGTATATTTTTTTACAAGCTCACGTATTGCTCTCGCGGTCATACGTCTTCCCTGCAAAGACAGGAATAGCGCGTCTTCGTCCACTTCGGACTCCTCGGCTATGGTACTTCGCTCGTTGCCTAGGTAATCCTGAAGTGTCAGCTGGATCGAGCTGTTGATCGGCATCTTGGATTCCTTACCTCGCTTGCGATAAATGGTAAATTCGCCACGCGAAAAGTTGAATGAAGATATGTTGAGCTGCTGCAGCTCGGAAAGCCTGAGTCCGTAGGTCAGAAAAAGCATTAAAATCGCCTTGTCTCTTAGCCTTGTCTTCTCCCAGTATTTGCGTTCATGTGGCGTGAGATGCGAACCTGTAGTTACTGCATCGAGCATGACCATTACCTCATCATCTTGCAGAGCCTTGATTTCACGCTCGCCCGGCTTGGGAACTCTTATGGGGTCGAATCCATCTGTAATATTGGCTTCGAGGAATCCGTCTCGGTATAGCTGCTTGAACATCACGGAAATCGAGGACTTCTTGCGAGCCAGTGTCTTGTTGTTGTTCTCGTAAATTATTATTTTGTCTCCGTCATCGACCGTGTACTTGCGGCAGTAATCGATGTAGAGATTTACATCCATGGCGGTAATCTGCTGAATCTCTTCGAGCTTAATTCCCTTTGGCACGTCGGCGTCAGTGAGCGATGTGTTTGCAATGAGATAATCAAAGAAAAATCGCACATCGTGGAGGTATGCGAGTCTCGACATAGGGAGAACATTGCCTTTCAAATAAACAAAATATGAACGCAGAAAACTCGGCAGCTCCCGTTCAACGGTCTCGCATTGCATGTATATTTCATTTTCACGCTCAATCACATTGTCAGGCTTGTCGCTTTTGTTGTGAATTTTGAGCCGCTTGGCACCTTGAACGGTGTCCCCGGTAGTCTTATTGATAGCCATATCTTCCCCAGTTATTTACCAGTCTCAAGGATGTTGTCGACGATGTTGCCGACCGTCTGACCCCTCTGAATCTCTATCCAGTGAGCGTTTTGATAACGTTTGAACCAAGTTAGCTGACGTTTTGCATAGTGCCTGGTGTTTGTCTTGATGTTTTTAACGGCTTCATCCAGCGTTATATCCCCGTTCAGGTATGAAATCAGCTCCTTATATCCGATTCCCTTCATAGCAGGCGTATCCTGATTGTAGCCCATCTCGAGCAGGTGCTCGACCTCCTTGAGAAGACCTTCATCCATCAGCTTGTCGACGCGCCGGTTGATGCGGGTATACAGCCATTTACGGTCCATGCTTATTATATTGATGTTGAAGTCATACTCGGTGTTAGGCTCCAGCTTGTCCATAGATTCCAGCTTTGAGCCAAGCTCGTAAGCTTCTATCGCTCTGATAATCTTGCGCAGGTTGTTGGGATGAATCCGTGCGGCTGCCTCAGGATCAACTGCTGATAGCAGTTCGAACAGATATTCGTTGCCTCGCTCAGCTGCCAGATGCTCGAGTTCACTACGTCTCTTGAGATTAATTGGCTTCGCAGCAAATGACATCTTGTAAATCAATGAATTGAGGTATAAACCCGTTCCACCTACAACTATCGGCGTCTTGCCGCGCGAGATAATTTCATCAATCTGCTCGAACGCCAGCTTCTGATACTGTGCGACAGTGATGTCATGTGCCGGATCTACAAATCCGTAAAGGTGATGTGGAGCTGCCGCCATATCCTTCAGGGAGGGCTTTGCACTTCCGATATCCATGTGTTTATACAGCTGAACCGAATCGCAATTAACGATTTCGCCCTGAATTCTCTTGGCGAGATACAGAGCAACCACGCTCTTACCGGCGGCTGTCGGACCCCCTATTATATACACCTTTTTCGCATTAAGTGTCGTCATATTTCTTTCCCTTCTATGTAAACGCATTATCGCTTAAATGCGCGTGAAATTTCAGATAGAGTGAACCTTATAAAGGTAGGTCGGCCGTGTGGGCAACTGAATGGATTGACACAGCCTGAAAGCTGCTCGAGCAGCTCATTGATCTCTCGTGTACTGAGGCGATTATTGCCCTTTACAGCCGCTTTGCATGACCTCATGATCAGTTTATCAACCACAACAGTGTTGCCCCTCTCAGATCGTGATTCCGGGTCCTCAATGTAGGTGCGCAGGAACGTCTCAGCCTCTCCTCTATCCATGTATGTCGGAATACCTCTGATAATAAAAGTATTATTTCCAAAGTCGTCGATATCAAATCCAAGCTTGGTTAAATCATCCATCCAGAAGCGTTCATCAGAATACACGTCGCTGGATGTCTCTATCGAGAATGGCACCAGCATCGGCTGAGAGATGTGTTCCGCCTCGTTGTACATATTGATAAATCTCTCGTACATAATTCGTTCATGTGCAGCGTGCTGATCGAGCAGATAAGCGACATCAGACGATTGCATGATGATGTATGTATCGAAAAGGTACCCTTTGTAAATAAGCTGATCGAATTCAAAGGCTCTTACCGATGGAGTCTTAAGTGATATACGTTTACTAATTATATCATTATCGGAAGCAGTGTCATTGGATTTTGATACCTCGGGCGAGTTGTTTTTTGAACCGACAGTATCAGCTGAAACAGAGGAGATGATTTCTTCGTTTATATTGTTTGATTCGGCTGCTTCCGATACCTTTGAATATTCCGAAGAGTCAATAATCATGCTCTTGTCTGCTCCGTAAGATTTGCAATTATCATCATTATCTGCGACCCGAGTTCTATTCGCAAGAAATGACCGAATGTCGACCTGGGTGCTTTCGCCTTCCGTTACTTTTTTCCGGTCATCATCAAGGTAGGTTGACGTAAAAGCAGCACTGGCTGTAGCCTTATCCTCCGACCTGGAGCCGATTGCTGCGGGAATTGCATTTTCAGAGCTGATAACTCTTAAGATTGCAGCTGCTATATCCCTGACAATTTCATCCTCGTGCAGAAATTTTACCTCTTTTTTGTTTGGATGGATATTGACGTCTATATCTTCCGGGTTAACCTCGATGAAGAGGATTGCAGTCGGATGACCCGAAAACACTCTATCACCATATCCTTTTGCTATACCCTTTTCGATTGTGGGACTGTTGATATACCTGCCGTTGACAAAAAATATCTGACCGCGTTTATTGCTCTTCGTACTGCCCGGATCAGATATAAAGCCATGGGTATATTCCCCCTGTATTTCGATCAATTCTCGGTAAGTCGGATAAATCGACTGTATGGTAGTGAGTTTATCGCCATTTCCAGGAGTCGATATTACTGTTTGCTTGTTGTTAATGAGTCTAAAAGCTATGTGAGAATAGTATATAGCCAGCTTCTGTATCATATCTATGATTACAGTAGCTTCAGCAGCATCGCTCTTCATGAATTTTCGTCTGGCAGGAGTGTTGTAAAATACATCTTCGATAACCATAGTGGTTCCCGTATTCATACCTGTCTTCTCGGCACCTATGGTATTACCTCCCTGCATTTTGAGCTTTGTTCCCATCTCATCAGCCTCTGTCTTGGTATAGACTGTGAGCCGGGATATCGCTGTAATGCTGGCAAGAGCTTCCCCTCTGAAGCCTAATGTGCTTATATGATTGAGGTCGCCGAGTGTCGCGATTTTGCCTGTAGCGTGCCTCTCAAAAGCCAGTTCGACTTCGTTGCTCTCAATGCCCGAGCCGTTGTCAGTTACGCGTATGTATGATTTGCCGCCGTTCCTGATCTCTATTACTATCTGTGTGGAGCCGGCGTCAATTGAATTTTCAACAAGTTCCTTTACAATTGAGAGCGGTCGTTCGATAACCTCGCCGGCAGCTATTTTATCTGCTACAAATTCGTCAAGAATTCTAATCATTTATAACTCCTCTATCTTGTGCTGAAGTTCCTTGAGCTTAATCATTGCGTCCATTGGGGTGATATTATTGAGATCTATACTCTTGATATCATCTACTACGTCGTCGTACCGACCGTCCTCCGAGGATTCAAAGTTCTGTCCAAAGAAAGAAATCTGATCACTGGTCAATGGAGATGTGCCGGAATCCGATTCTAACTCTCGCAGCTTGGTGCTTGCCTTTCTTCTAATCTCCGCCGGAACACCTGCAATTTTAGCAACATGTATACCGTAGCTCTTGCTGGCCGGTTGCTCAGAAATCTTGTGCAGGAACACTACATCGCTGCCCTGCTCGCTGACTGCTACGGAAAGATTTTTGACATTGGCGAACCTGCTCTCGAGTACAGTCAGTTCGTGATAATGAGTTGCAAACATGGTGCGGATGCAGTTTCCCGGTTTTGATAAATATTCTATTGTAGCCCAGGCGATGGATAGCCCGTCAAAGGTACTCGTGCCCCGTCCGATTTCGTCGAGAATGATCAAGCTTCGATCAGTTGCATTTCGCAGAATATTGGCTAGCTCACTCATCTCAATGTAAAAGGTTGACTGGCCATATGAAAGGTTGTCTGAAGCACCTATACGCGTAAATACCCTATCGACAACGCCGATGTGAGCACTCTCACAAGGTACAAAAGAGCCCAGCTGAGCCATAAGCACGATTATTGCTGTCTGACGCATATACGTAGACTTGCCTGACATATTAGGTCCGGTGATTATCAGCATGCTGCGGGAAACGGTATCGAGCAGGGTGCTGTTTGAAACGAAGAGTCCTTCTCCAATCATCTGTTCAACCGCAGGGTGGCGACCCTCTCTGATATCTATTACATTTGAATCGTCAACCGCCGGCTTGACGTATCCGTACCGGGATGCTACAGCTGCAAGAGCTGTGAGTACATCGAGCAACGCAACAGAAGCTGAGGCTTTCTGCAGCCTCGCGATATAAGGCTCGATAGAAGCTCTGATCTCCTTGAAAATCTCGTATTCCAAGCTGTTGATCTTAGCCTCGGCTGAGAGGACCAGACTTTCCTTCTCCTTAAGCTCAGGAGTTATGTAACGCTCATTGTTGACTAACGTCTGCTTGCGCACGTAATCATCCGGGACAAGCGGTAGATTGGACTTGCTGACATCAATATAGTATCCGAACACCTTGTTAAATCCCACCTTTAGATTCTTGATGCCGGTTCTTTCCTTTTCCTTAGCCTCTAGCCCTGTTATCCAAGCCTTCGCATCCTTTATTGACAGCTTGAGGTTATCCAGCTCGGTTGAATATCCGGACTTAATCAAGTCCCCATCAGTTATTGTAAACGGAGGTTCATCCACTATAGAGTTCTCAATGAGCTCCTCTAACGACGAAAAATCATCGAGTGATGAAAAGATTTCATTTAAAAGAGGCGCATCTATGTGCTTCAGTTCATCCTTGATGGCGGGGAGTTCGTGAAGCGTCGTCTTGAGTGCCACCATGTCCTTCCCGTTAGCCCTCATGCTGGCGATTCTGGCAGTAAGGCGTTCAAAATCGTAGACGTGTTTGAGCGATGCTACGATGTTTGCTCTGTTGAGAGGCAGATCAACAAGCACTTCGACAGCATCGAGTCGCTTGTTGATAGCATTGGAATTGTTGAGAGGCTCCTTGATAAATCTCCTAATAAGTCTTCCTCCCATAGCGGTATGCGTCTTGTCTATCACGCCGAGAAGAGAGCCCTTTTGACTATGGTTGTATTGAGTCTCGAGCAGTTCCAGGTTTCGCATGGTTGAACGATCAAGTACCATGCCGGAGTCAGATTCCTTAATATTGAGATGCTTAATCTGAGGCGAAGCCTGCTTCTCGGTCTCCGTCAGATAGAGCAGCAGCGCTCCGGCTGAAATGGTTATCTCCCGTCTGTCCTGTATATCCAGAGGGATAAGCGACGTGACTCCAAACTGGGTCTTGAGAATGTCGGCGCAAGACGAATATTTGAAGTATGAGTCGTCTATCTCATTTATATAAGTTTCGGGTGACATTTTGCTATATCTGTCAATAAAAGCTGAAGCGTCTTTACTGTAGCAGATAATCTCCCTTGGTACGATTCGTGAAAGCTCCGCAATCAGCTGCTCACAGTCACCGTCATCCTTTATCTCAAGCGCATTAAATTCACCGGTTGTGATGTCGACATAAGCAATTGCGCTGGAGCTGCCGTTTACATATATCGATGCAAGATATAGATTGTCCTTGGCACTGGTAGCCTCGTCAATATCGATCGTACCCGGCGTAATAATTCTGATAACCTCTCTATTAACAATCCCCTTAGCTTCCTTGGGATCCTCAATCTGTTCGCAAATTGCTACTTTGTATCCCTTGGACACGAGCTTCGCTATATAGGAGTTTGCTGCATGAAATGGAACTCCACACATTGGAGCCCGCTCCTCAAGCCCACAGTTTCTGCCTGTGAGAGTCAACTCCAGCTCTCTCGATGTTGTAAGTGCATCGTCAAAAAAGAGCTCATAGAAGTCACCCAGTCTATACATGAGCAGGCAGTCCTTGTATTGCTCTTTAATGGCAAAATATTGCTTCATCATCGGTGATAGTGTCATGACGCTAATCCCCCTATAAATTCTAATCGTCTAATTCGCTATGCGCTCTTGCGACGACTTCCCGTGGTGAAATGTCCGAGTCTGATTCGCTCTTCTTGAGATATAGCAAATATTCGATATTGCCTTTTGTGCCCTTGACCGGGGAATAATCCAAGCCATGCGGATATAATCCCTCAAGTGCAGCATACCCGATAACCTTCTCTATAACATCTAAATGTACTCTGTCGTCTCTTACGATTCCCTTCTTCCCAACCTGTTCCCTGCCGGCTTCAAACTGCGGTTTGATAAGGCACATAACAGCCCCGTCATCCTTCAGCAAGGCAGATGCAACCGGAAACATATGTCTCAGTGAGATGAACGAAACATCGATCGAAATGAAGTCGATGGGCTTCGCTATCAGATTCATATCCAGATAACGGATATTGGTCTTCTCCATGTTGATTACACGAGAGTCCACTCTCAACTTGTAGTCCAGCTGGCCGTATCCAACATCCAAGGCATAGACCTTTACTGCACCATTCATAAGCATGCAATCGGTAAATCCGCCCGTTGACGCGCCCATATCGACAGTATAGCAATTTGCAAGATCAATTCCAAACGAATCAATTGCCTTTTCGAGCTTGATCCCGCCGCGGCTCACGTATTTAAGCAGCTTCTCCTTGACTGCGAACTCACTGTCAACGTTGAACTTCTGACCCGATTTGGTCTCAACTACTCCATCTACAGTAACGAGGCCGGCCATAATGGTCCTCTTGGCATTGTCTCTGGAAGGAGCCAGTCCTTTATTTACAAGTATGACATCAAGCCTTTCTTTCAAAATACTCAATTGCTCCTTTCACAATATCGTCCGGCATCATGCCGCACTCATCTCGCAGCCGTTCAATAGATCCATGTCCTACAAATTCATCAGGAATAGCTATATTGATAACTCCGTAGCTGTGACCGCAAGTAATTGCGGCAGCGGCAAAGTTCTCTCCAAATCCGCCTCGCTTCATATTGTCCTCGATGGTTACAACCAGCTCGGTGTTGATTTCCGTTAAAGCTTCTTCAAATGGAGCTACCACTCCGATGCTCGTCACGCCCACGCTGTATCCCTCTGCCATAAGTGCTCTTGCAGCTTCAAGTGCTGTATCTAGCATGCTGCCGACAGCAAGAATTGTGACGTCACTGCCCTTGGACAGCCCGATGTTTTTTCCCGCAAATGGCCTTAGCTTGAGGTGTTTAAACTTCGACGATCCTCTGGGGTAGCGTATTGCTACTGGAGAATTCATTTCATTTATAGCGTAATCGAGCATTTCTTCAAGCTGCGTTCCATCCGCAGGAGCCAAGACTGTCATGTTAGGAATGCTTGATAGATAGCTCAAATCAAAAGCTCCATGGTGTGTTTCTCCGTCCGCTCCGACTAAGCCGGCTCTATCTACTCCAAAGATAACGTGTTGGTTCTGGATACAGACATCCTCGATTAGCTGATCGTAGGCTCTCTGCAGAAAGGATGAATAAATCGGTGCAACAGGGATCATCCCCGCCTTAGCAAGGCCGGCAGCGAAGAGGACTGCATGCTGTTCGGCAATTCCGACATCAAAGAATCTATCCGGAAAGGCTTCGTAAAATGGGCCCAGTCCTGTAGCCGTTCCCATTGCAGCGGTTATGGCCACTATTCTGTCATCCTGTCTGGCCAGATCGAGCAGCTTGTTGCCGAAAACTTCAGAGAACGAAACCGGCTTTGAAACGCAATCAGACGATAATAAATTACCGTTACTTATATTGAACGGACCAACTCCGTGGAACTTCCTCGGGTATTTTTCAGACCAAGAGTAACCTTGTCCCTTCTTGGTTATTACGTGCACGAGCGTAGGACCGTCAACTGCATTTGCGGCTCTGAATGCCCCCAGAAGTTTAGGAATATCATATCCGTCAACCGGACCGATATACTTGATACCCAGCTCTTCAAAGATAATTCCCTGCTGGTCGAGCACTGACAGTTTAATCCTCGACTTAGTCCTGCTGATTCCCTTCGAAATAGATTTGCCTATTAACGGAACATTATCGAGCGAAGTGCGGATGGATTTCTTAGCGTTGATATAGTTTGACGAGCTGCGAAGTCTTTGCAGGTGCTTGGACATGGCACCGACGTTGTGGGCAATAGACATACCGTTATCATTAAGGATAATTTTGATATTGAGTCTGCTCGAGCCGATGTTGTTGAGAGCCTCATACACGAGTCCTCCAGTCATCGCACCGTCTCCGATTAGAGCTACTACATTATTATCCTCGCCTCGGAGGTCACGAGCGACTGCATACCCAGCTGCCGCACCTAGAGAAGTGCTGCTGTGACCGGTATCATATGCGTCGTGCACGCTTTCATAGGATTTAGGGAATCCGCTGAGCCCCTTGAACTTGCGCAGTGTGTCGAATTCGCCTGCTCGACCTGTTATAATCTTGTGCACGTAGGTCTGATGTCCGACATCGTAAATAAGCTTGTCATTAGGGCTGTCGTACGCCTTGTGCATCGCTATCGTTAGTTCAACAACACCGAGATTTGATGCGAGATGGCCGCCTGTCCTAGAGATTTTCTGTATCAAAAACTCTCTGATATCATGGCAGAGATCACCTAAGTCGTGCTCGTCTGTATTCTTAATTATTGATATTAGATCTTCATGTTCAAGATCGTATTTCATCAAGCTCTCCTTTTTTCTAGCTTAATTGCCAGATCTGTAAAGAATTTTTTATCGGGTGACTCGTATTTCTCAATAGACTCAATTGCCGACATCGTGAGCGTGTGAAGTTCAGCCCGAGCGCTGTCAATTCCGTTGACTAAGGCAAAATTAGCCCTTTCATGATGCGAGTCCTTGCCGGGAGTCTTGCCCAGTTCGTCAACTGAGCCGGTCATATCCAATATGTCATCTGAGATCTGAAATGCTTTGCCGATGCATCTGGAATATACTGTGAATGCATCTATCATTTCTTTGTCCGCCCCTCCGATTCCCAAGCCGGCAATAACAGGTGCAGCAATAAGAGCTCCTGTTTTGTTTTCCTCGATGAAGTCAACGAACTCCTGTGAGCAATCATCCATGCCGTTCTCTACATCTACCACCTGGCCTGCAATCATGCCGGTAACACCAGCCGCCTTTGCAATGGTGAGACCGGCACAGCTGTGACGCTTGAGCTTCTCTGAGTCATCGAAGAAGTAAGTTAAATCTCTGAACATCACTTCCATAGCAGTGTTGAGCAGAGCATCTCCCCCGAGAACAGCGATATCCTCGCCAAATACCTTGTGGTTAGTTGGATTCCCCCTGCGAAGGTCGTCGTTATCCATCGCCGGCAGGTCGTCATGGATTAGAGAATAAGTGTGTATGTATTCAAGAGCGCAAGCGAATGGCAGAGCCTCGTAGATGTCTCCGCCTGAAAACTCACATGCAGCGAGAAGCATAACAGGGCGCAGTCTTTTACCGCCGCTCATCACGCTGTATTTCATAGAATCGAAAAGCGTTCTGGCTTTGATATCAATTTTCGGAATGTAGTCTAGCAGATGCTGTTCTATTATCGCTTTATATTCATCGTAACTGTGCATGGTGACCTCTACTTGCCTTCCTTGGTGTAAATTTCGATTTTTTGTTCCGCTTCGTCGAGCATCTTGGTGCAGCGCTCTGCATCCTTCATACCCTCATCAAACAGTCTGAGAGAATCGTCTATGGACGTGGTCTGTTTGGTTATGTTGGTTGCAGCGTCTACTAAGCTCCGGTAAGCCTCCATAAATGTCTTTTCTGTTGCTTGTGTCATTTTTCTCTCACCTCATGAATTCGAGTATGTATTTGCCTTAAATTTGTGTTTTACCGATAGCTTCGGCTTCAAAAGAGCCATCGGTCATCGTTACCGTATAAATCTCTCCTATAGCGATCTTTGCCGCTTCTCCGACCACTTGCCCATCCTTGGTCACCAGTGAGTATCCCTTGTTGAGAATATTTCTCGGATTGTTTGCATTAAGGGTTATAACCGCCTTATCCACGCTTAATCTCATCTCGCGAATTTTGCTGTTCATGACGTGCACGAGGTGATCTCTCTGAAGCTTGATGTTGTTGCGTTCAGTTTTGATCTTGTAGTCGATCGATTTTCTGAGCTCGAGCTTATTGTGTTCAATCTGCTCTCGAAGTTCAAACGTGTTGATTGCAGCCATATCGGCTGCGGCAGTAGGTGTCTCTGCTCTTGCATCAGCGACCCAATCGGAGATAGATACATCCGACTCATGGCCGACAGCGCTGATGACGGGAATCTCTGATGCAAATATAGCCCTTGCAACACCTTCATCGTTAAAAGCGGCAAGATCTTCAGCGGAACCACCACCACGTCCGACTATAAGCACATCTATCTTCGTGCCGCCGAGGCTGATCTCGTTAGCTAATTTAATGCTGCTGATAATGCTGGCCGGTGCACCAATACCCTGCACGAGTGTTGGAAATATAAGAATATCAGCGTAATCGTTTTTGTCGGTAATGATCTTCTTGATATCCTCTACGGCAGCTCCTGTATCAGATGTTACAACTCCGATGCGTTTAGCAAATTGGGGAATTTGCTTCTTGTGCTCTCGGGAGAACAGACCTTCTGATTCGAGGAGTTTCTTGACTCTGTTGTATTCCTTTGCAAGATCACCTTCTCCGAAGCTTTCGACCATGCGAACAGAGAAAGAGTAGCTGCCTCCGCGGGCATAGGCACTCATGTCGCCTAACGCAACTATTTTACTACCATTTGTGATAAGTGATGTGTCGATTCTAGAAATATTGTTTCTCCATACGACTGCACGCAGAACACTGTTTTCGTCCTTTAGGGAAAAATACATGTGTCCATTGCTCATCGAAACTCCGGAAACCTCACCTGTCAAGGGGATGTTTCTGAGGTTGATGTCGCTGTTAAGTTTCCTCGCTACGTATTCGTTAAATTGTGTTATTGAAAATGGATTCATCTATTCCCCTTCTCGCACAATGCCCTTCCTCCGAGCAATGCAATGCCTGCAGCATTATCACCGGATAATTCGGGAAGCCCAAAGCGCATTTCAAATCTCTCGTGAGCATTTAAAGCTCTACTCCTCATTCTAAAATATTGACTGGAGGAAACTCCTCCGGCCATATAGACTCTGTCGATTGCAAATTTATCGGCAAGCATGCACGCGGCATCACAGAGAAGGATGCTTATCCGCTCCAGCAATTCGGGCACGACTTCGTCGCCAGAATCCGCAATGGACTTCATAACCTGAAACTCTGTACCTGACAGATTGAACCAGCCGTCTGTCACTTTGATTTTGCTTAGCAGTCTTGAACCGTCATAGCCTCTGTCACATGACAGATTATCCAGATATCTTCCTGCCGGAAAATCATAGCCGAGTGCAACACCTGTCCTATCCAGAAGCTGACCGACACTTATATCTCTGGTTCCTCCGATTATCTGCAGGTTGTAGTGTGAGTCTTCGATTTCTGTCAGCAGCGCCTCAGTAGTACCTCCGCTAAGATGAAAAAATAGTATTTTACCATCTAATCTCTCATCAGGAAAAGAATGAAGCACAGCAGACACATGACCTTCCTGATGAGAAAATTTGAACAGCGGTATCTGAAGGCTGGAGCTTATAAGTCTGGCCGCGTCCACTCCTGCCGCGAATACCGGCATATATGATCCGGCTAATCGGCGTGGAGCTTCAGATACAGCAATGCAGCCAATCTCATCAGGATTAACAGCGGAAAGTGCGTCATCAATAAATGAAGGCAGAACATTAACGTGCTTAAAGAAAGCGACAGACTGTCTGAGTCCGCGCGCGCCATGCTCAACCTCCAGAAATTCAGATTTACTAAATATTATATTGTTCTTTTCATCTGTCACCGCGACAGACGTTTTGTAGTTTGATGTGTCAATGCCTAGACTATATCTGCCGTTGTTCATGTAACTGCCTGTTGATCTTACCGAGCACGGAATTAATAAAAGCGTAAGAACGGTCGTCACCATATGTCTTGCCGAGCTCTACCGCCTCGTTGATGGAGACATTTGCAGGAATCGTATTGATATAAATCATCTCTGCGAGTGCTGTTCTGAGTATCGCCAGGTCAGCTTTAGGCAATCTCTTGATATCCCAGTGGTCGATGTTATCGGCGATAAGGCGGTCGATGTCTGCGATGTGGTCGCGAATCGCTTCAAGGGTCTCTATCGCTTGCTTCTGTCTAAGCGCCTTTTCGGCCTCCTCAACACAGCTATGCTTTTCGTAATCGAAGTTATCCGAGACGTCCATCTGGTATACGAGCTGCATTATATTTTCTCTTATTATTCTTCTGTTCATTAAAGCTATTTCTCCCTATCGATGCCTTCAATCCCGATATTAACTGCGTCTACGGTAAGCCCCGTGTATTCCTCTACTGTTTGCTTTACAGCGCCCTGAATTTCATACGAAATCTTGGGAATATTTATGCCGTAGTACACGATTATATGAATGTTAATCGTGATGTTGTTGCCGTCGCGAGTGATACGAACGCCATTCATACCGCTGTCTCTGCCGAGTATATTCTTTGAAAAGCTATCCGAGATACTGGAAAGCATGCGACTTACGCCTTCAATTTTCTGAACTTCTTCCGTGACATAACCGACAATCACCTGATCCTCAATCATGATATTGCCGCTGCTCGTATCGATATTACTCATCAGAATCATCTCCTTTTTCAATCTCTGTATCTGTTTCATCTATAGAGATGCGCACCTTCTCAATGCGTCTATCCTTAACCTCCAATATCTGAAAAATGATATTCTCATAGCGGATCGGCTTATATGTTGAATTCTCCTTAGGAATCTCACCGATGTAATCGATGATAAATCCACCGACAGTTTCGCTGTTCTCTGATTCAAGTTCAATTCCGGTCTCTTCATCGAGGTCATCCAAATACACATTTCCATCCACAATATACTCGTTATCCGAAACCTTCTCGATTATACGATCCTCATCATCGAACTCATCGTCAATGTCTCCGACAATCTGCTCGATGATATCCTCGATCGAGACGATTCCGCTAAAGCCGCCGTATTCATCTATAAGTATAGATAAATGCTGCTTTGTCTTTTGAAGCTCGACGAACAGTGAGTCGATATTTTTTGTCTCAGGCACAAGGTAAGGGGCTCTGAGTATCTCCTTGATATCGATGCTGTCAAAGCCGTCAGTTGCACCCTTGAGTAGATAGTCCTTGATATGGAGAATACCTATGATATTGTCCGTGTCACCCTCGCAGACAGGTATTCTGGAATGTCGGAGCTCCATCAGCTCTTCAAAGTATTCGTCTTTATCATCCTCGAGGTCAATCATGAAGACATCCGTTCTTGGCGTCATGATCTCGTAGGCTAGCAGATCATCAAACTCGAAAATAGAGTCAATCATACGCCTGCCCTCTTCCTTGAGTTCACCGCTTTCCTGTCCCTTGTCGAGCATCGATCTGACGTGGTCCTCG
Source organism: Mogibacterium sp. CM50 (assembly GCF_000293155.1). Classification (NCBI taxonomy): domain Bacteria; kingdom Bacillati; phylum Bacillota; class Clostridia; order Peptostreptococcales; family Anaerovoracaceae; genus Mogibacterium; species Mogibacterium sp. CM50. The sequence continues at coordinate 96,838 of NZ_ALNL01000044.1, forward strand.
GAAAACTGCGCGTCATCAACATCGAGATCCTTTCTTAGAATGAGAAGAATGATGTTGGCAATACCGACACAAAGCTTGGTTATAGGCAGCAGCACTATGCAGATAACTCGCTGCAGCCTTGCGAGCCTAAGCGCATACGCCTCCGCAGCTTGTGCGGAAAGCTTCTTAGGCAATATATCCGCCCAGGCGATGTAAAATATCGCAAATATCACATTGGCTGCGATTGGCAATAACCGATACGAGTAGAGCTTGAAGCAGAATCCGAAATTAAATATCACGATAGCAACGATGGACATCGAATACATAAACAGCCTGTCTGGATAGTGATATCTGGATGGCTTTTTAATATAGCTATGGACGAGTTCTGCTCTTTTGTTGTTCGGATCGTCTTCTTCTATCTCGTTGAGCTTGTTCCTGTCGACAGAGTCGAGCGCATTGAGCGCAGCGGATACCAATCCGTTGGAAACCATCACTATCAGCAGTATCAGTATGTATATGGGCCAACTCACGGGGTCAGGTGACATAGTATGCTCCTTACTTAATTCTAGTATTTTCAGCGTCCCTTTTTATCAGTATAATCCAGCCTATTAAAGCTTACAATTCATTTTAGTTTTAAATTAAAGAATTGCTGTATATCTGGGAAGTTCAGACTTCCTTTTTTTATTTTTTATCTTCTCATGCCAACAAAAACTTTACACTAACTACCGGTAATTTACCGATACACTATTTTTTCTTTCTGAGAATAAACTCGGCCGGATAGGTCTTGCTAAGCTTTACCTTGACTGTCTGCTGTGGATGAGGTGCAGCTCCGATGGGCTTGTCGTCCTCATCGTACATCTCGCGTACAATCTCATCAGTGTACTCTGTGCGAGGTCCAAAGACTTCGATCTCATCTCCCACACAGAACTTGTTGCGCTGCTCAACGACAGTAAGGCCGGTGTCCGTTTCGCATTCCTTGACCACTCCGATAAATGAATACTCCCTTGTGTAGTCGCTGCTTACGTAATTCTGTGCGGAGCTATCCGGCTTGGAATAATAGAAGCCATGATAGAAGTCACGGTGACTGGCCTTGCATAGTTCATCAAACCACTTCTCCTGGAACTCGTAGTGCTCCGGATCCTCCATATACGCATCAAGTGCAGCCCTGTACGCAGAAACGACAGTAGCAACGTAGAAGGAGCTCTTCATTCGACCTTCAATCTTGAGTGAGTATATGCCTGCCTCAATAAGGTCAGGAAGCTTGTCCAACATGCATAGGTCTCTGGAGTTCATGATATAGCTGCCGCGCTCGTCCTCCTCAACCGGGTAGTATTCACCAGGTCTCTTCTCTTCAACTAGAGAGTATTGCCAGCGACAAGGATGTGTGCACGCACCGCGATTAGCATCTCGTCCAACCATAAAGTTGCTAAGCAGACATCGTCCGGAATATGACATACACATTGCGCCGTGAACAAAGGCTTCAATTTCAGTCTCGGGAGGGAGTATTTCCTTCATTTGACGAAGCTCCTCGAGGTTCATCTCTCTGGCAGCTACGATACGACTAGCTCCCATCTGCTGCACCCAAAAGGCTGCAGTCATGTAGTTGGTCGTATTTGCCTGAGTGCTGATGTGAATTTCAGCGTCAGGTATAATCCCCTTGACGATAGTCATAACTCCCGGATCGGAAATCAGAAAAGCGTCGATAGGAATATTCTTTATCTTTTCAAGGTACGATTTGAGAGGTGCGATGTCCTCGTTATGAGGATAGATATTGATGGTCATGTATCCTCTTGCCTCATGCTTGTGGATAAAGTCCATAGCCTCTCTGATTTCATCTATAGACAAGTTACCCGCTCCGGCGCGCAGACTGAACAGCTCTCCGCCGAAATAAACGGCGTCAGCACCATAGATAATGGCGGTTTTAAGCTTTTCGAGATCTCCCGCAGGAGCAAGTAGTTCGATTTTCTTCTTAGTCATCTAATTTAACTATTGAAAGACCATCACCGCAGCTCAGTAACGATATGGTCAAGTCCTTTCTTCCGTTTAAATACTCCAAAAATTCTTTCATTCTCTTGACACTTGTCCGGTGTCTGTGTCCCGGATCGACAGTTGAACCTGTCAGATATCCGTGGATAAGCATGTTGTCGCATACAATGCTGGCACCGGGTCGAGCAAGCTTCTCCGCTCTGTCAAAGAATTCCCTATAATGGCTCTTTGCAGCATCGATGAATATAAGGTCAAAGTCTGAGTCTCGGCTATTATCACCAATTATAGAATCAAGAATGTCGTTGGCATCTCCGAATCTTACATTTATTCTGTCGCTCAGCTTCATAGCTTCAATATTCGAAACTGCGTTTCTATACATGTGCGGGGCTCTCTCTATCGTTGTTACGTGAGAGTCCTCACATGCTGTTGCAAAATAACACGCTGAATAACCATATGCTGTTCCTATTTCAAGGATGTCTTTAGGTTTGGTTATCTTAAGAAATGTGTTTAAATAGCTTTCAGTCTCGCGCAGGATGAGCGGCACGTTATCATCCTCACATTTCTGCCTTAACCTAGCTAATTCACCATTGATCGGAGAATAGAATGAGTCTAAGAATTCAATGATTCGTTTATCGGTTATGCTCATTATTTGTTCTTCTCCGCTAATGCCTTTGAATATGCGTCCTTATCTTTGAGGAACTGGTTGTAATCCTTGCTGAAGTTATGTGTACCGTCCAGCTTCTCACTTACAACGTAGTACAGAAAATCTGTATCTTCGGGATACAGCGCTGCCTTGATGGACTCTTTGCCGGGTGAGCAGATCGGCCCCGGAGGCAGTCCCTTATTGGTGTATGTGTTGAATGGAGAATCAATCTTAGTATCATCAATTGACAGATTCTCCTTTGTTTTCCCAAGTGCGTACTGAATAGTGGCGTCAATCTGCAGAGGCATGCCGGCTTTGATTCTGTTGTAGATAACGCTTGCGATTTTTGCTCTATCTCCGTCATACTGTGACTCTCTCTCTATAAGAGAAGCTATGATGATAATCTGATTTTCCGTAAGGTTGAGTTCCTTGGCACGCTCCCTGTATTTCTTGGTAAATACCTTGTCATACTGATTGAGCATTGTTGTGATAATCTGCGTTTCATCTGCATCCAAGTCCACAGCGTAGGTATCCGGGAACAGATAGCCTTCAAGGTGGTTATCACCTGACTGGGCTCCCTTCAGGAAGCTAAACTTGCTGAAATCCCCATGTCTTGCTACATCGAGGAATTTGTCCTTATTGACAATGCCTTCCTTGTCAAGCTTCTTTGCTGTCTGTTCGAGCGTATAACCTTCAGGAATCGTGAAATTCTTAGTGCTGGATACCCCTTTTGAAATTGTCTGCGCTATATCACTAGATCTCATGCTGGGAGAAACAGAGAAGCTTCCAGCCTTATACTTACCGTCGTATCTCCACAGCTTGGATACAAGCTTGTATTTAGACACACTGCTTATAACACCCTTCTTGTGCAGTGCGCGTGCGATATCGTCTGTCGAAGATCCTGCTTCAATCTTGACGATTACGAAAGTGTTATCGTTTCTATCCTTTGGTCTGTTTATGATTAGAAGCGTAGCACTTAAAGCGATTAGGATGAGCAATATCACAATAAGAATGGTCAAAGCTTTCTTTGCTGATTTCTTCATATTTCCTCCCACAACTAGGAATAATGTTAGCCAATATCGATACCGAATCAAGATCAGCTAACAATTACCTAAACGTCTATTCAATAATTAATAGTTGTAATACCAATGAGCTTGGATTACTTGGATCTGCCGAGGTACTCTCCACCATCTCTGGTGTCAATCTGAATCATCTCTCCCTCTTCGATAAAGATAGGGACCTGAATAACAGCCCCGGTTTCAACCGTAGCAGCCTTTGTTACGTTGGTAGCCGTATCGCCCTTAACTCCCGGCTCAGTCTCGATGACCTTAAGGTCTACGAAGTTCGGAGCTTCAACCGCAAATGCATTTCCCTGGTAGAACTTGATTGTAGCAGTGTCATTCTCTCTGATGAACTTGACAGCATCCTCAACTAGATCAGCGCTTAGAGGAACCTGATCAAAAGTCTCCTGATCCATGAAGTAGTAGAGCTCTCCATCGTTGTAGAGGTACTGCATAGTCTTAGTCTCGATATGAGCCTTAGGGAACTTATCGTTAGGGTTGAAGGCCTCTTCTCTTGTCGCTCCTGTAAGGATGTTTCTATACTTAGTTCTTACGAAAGCTGCACCCTTTCCCGGCTTAACGTGCTGAAAGTCGAGTACAACATGCGGCTCGCCGTTCATCTCAAAAGTTACGCCTTTTCTGAAATCTCCTGCACTGATCATATTTAATCTCTCTTTCTTTAAATATCACAATTTATATTAAATCATCAATCTAATGTATATGTTACCTTATATACTTACAGATGTTCAAATCAAATTTAAATATTGACTTTGACAACATCCGAAAGGATCTCATATACGTCCTTCATCATTATAGCAAATCTCGCTTCGGCTTGCATGTATTCGGCCGCTTTCGGGTTAGATGCCATCATTGCATATAATGACTGCATTTGAGCAACGGCTTCCTGTCCAACCTCTTCCCCTTTAAGCTGCTTAGTCTGGATTTCAATCTGACGCTTTTCGATATCCTTTATCATCCGGCTTAGATTAGCATCCTGTTCGAGCTCCTTGCGAAGTCTCTCGAAATCTATATACTCGTTACTCGCTTTTATTGCAGCTGCAAGATCATGTGCGCTTGCATATACGTTCATGTAATAACCTCCTGCATACTTGATTGTTTATAATGTTAAATATTCATAATTATAGGCAGAATCACAGGACTTCTCCGAGTTTTTTTGTATATGAAGCCTCTCATGTCATCCTTGATAATACCCTTCAAAGCGTTATAATCTTCTGAACCGGAACTATTCCATTTTTCAATTGAATCGTAAACGGTATCAGTAGCTTCATTGATAAGCGGCATGTTTTCCTTTACATAGATAAATCCGCGAGTAATCAGCTCCGGCCGAGCTGCCAGCAGTCCGGAATTGCTGTCTATCGATACGGCAATTACGATTAATCCTGATTCAGATAGCTGTTTGCGGTCTCTCAGTACAACGTTGCCAACGTCGCCTACTCCGTAACCATCGACAAGAACATCCTCTGCGGATGCTTGAGATGGCTCTATCTTGGCTTGCTTGCCGGTAATTCTCAGCGCATCTCCGTTGTTCATTACGAAGATGTTGCCTCTATCCATGCCCAAGGACTCGGCTAGATGAGCATGTTCTCTCAAATGACGATATTCACCGTGTGCCGGAATGAAAAAGCGCGGTCTGACCAACGAGTGGATTAACTTAAGCTCTTCCTTGCACGCGTGACCTGAGACGTGTATATCGACAAAGTCGGACAGAAAAACATTAACTTTTTTCTCGTAAAGCTTGTTGACGATATTGGTCACTGCCTTTGCATTGCCGGGAATTGGTGACGATGAGAATACGACAGTGTCCCCGCTCTTGAGCTTAACCGCCCTATGAGCATCGTTTGCCATTCTTGTCAACGCCGACATAGGCTCTCCCTGGCTTCCGGTGGTGATAATCGTAATGTTCGCATCCGGAATATTTCCAATCTTACGGATATCTACAAACGCTGATTCCGGAAGGTCGAGATATCCCAGTTCCCGAGCAAGCGTCGAAACATTTTCCATAGAACGTCCTGAAATTGCAATTTTTCTACCATACTTGATGGAAGCCTCCATGAAGTATTTGATGCGATATATGTTGGACGAAAATGTCGCTATGATAAGACGCTTATCCGTCTTAGAGAAAATCTCGTTCATCGAATCAACAACAACTCTCTCTGACGGAGTATATCCCGGTCTGAGTACATTAGTGCTATCGCACATCAGCACGTCAACACCTTCTTGTCCGAGTTGTGCGAACTTAGCCAGGTCGATGCGTTTTCCGTCGAGCGGCGAATAATCAATCTTGAAGTCTCCAGTGTGCACGAGGTGACCTGCCGGGCATTTGATCGAATAGGCCATCGCATCCGCAATACTGTGATTAGTGTGGATAGCCTCTATTCTAAATGCACCCACATTGAATACAGCACCAGCGTCAATAACGTGCTCATCCATGCTTAGGCCATGCTCTTTGAGCTTATTTCTGATCAACCCCATCGCAAGAGGCGGAGCGTATACAGGTATATTGATCTCCTTTAGAAGAAACGGTACACCTCCGATGTGATCCTCGTGCCCGTGTGTGATAATAAGACCTCGGATTTTTTCAAGGTTCTCCTTGAGGTATGTGAAGTCAGGTATTACGACGTCGATACCAAACATCTCATCCTCCGGGAAAGAGAAGCCGCAATCGATAATCAGTATGTCATCCTTGTACTCAACAAGCGTAATATTCTTGCCTATCTCCTTGAGCCCGCCTAAAGGCATGATCCGCATAGTTTCAAGCGGTGTCTTTGAGCGTCTGCCGTTGTTATATTTTCTGTTATTCTGAGCTTTCCGATTGTACCCGGAACTTTGAATACCTCTGGCATTGTTGCTTTTATTTGAATTGTTCTTGTGGTTATTATTGCTGTTTCGTTTTTTGCGAGTCTCGTTATTGCCGGTAGAACGGTCACTCGATGATTTGCTCAATAGTGACCTCATGCTCTTTGCTCTGGAACGAGAATTATCACTGACCGCGAAGCTGCCGCTTCGCGCCGAAGCAGCTCCTCCGGCACTATTTTTAACAACCTTTCTTTTATCAGTCCCTGCTGATTTTAACTTGTCATCGTTCTGGAACTTTTTATTATTATTTTTATTATTATCTATTCTCATATGTGTCATCTATGTGTCATCAGAGCTTATTTAACAACGAAGTTAACAAGTTTGCCAGGAATTATAATGGCCTTAACAATACTTAGCTCACCAACAACCTCCTTCACCTTATCACTGCTTCTAGCTGCTTTCTCAAGCTCCTCATTAGAAGCGTCCTTGGACATGGTCAGCTTGTCCTTAAGTTTGCCGTTAATTTGTACGATAATCTCAACCTCGTCAAGTACGAGAGCTGATTCATCAAACTCAGGCCAAGCAGCTTCGAACACACGAGATTCTTCCCCGAGCTCTGACCACAGCTCTTCGCAGATGTGCGGCGTGAATGGGCTCAAAACGAGTATCATGCTCTTGACAGCTCTGTCGAGAAGCGGCATGTTCACGGTGTCAAGCTGCTTGTATTTGTATAGCTCATTTACAAGCTCCATGATTGAGCTTATAGCTGTATTAAAGCTGAATCTTCCACCAACGTCCTCAGAGACCTTCTTGATAGTCTTGTTGAGCTGATAGTTGAGAGCTCTGTCCTCAGAGGTGGATACAACCAGTTCGCCGGTTGCGGAGTCGGCGTCTCTGATATCGGTTACATATTCGTACACAAGTCTGTAAACTCTGTTGAGGAATCTGTAGCTGCCCTCAACTCCGGCGTCAGACCAGTCGAGCTCTTTTTCCGGTGGTGCTGCGAAAAGTATAAACAGTCTGGCGGTGTCAGCTCCGTACTTCTTCTGAATCTCTTCGGGGCTTACGACGTTGCCGAGCGACTTACTCATCTTGGCTCCGTCCTTGATAACCATTCCCTGTGTGAGCAGATTCCGGAAAGGCTCTGTTGCGGTAACAAGACCGAGATCTGCAAGTACCTTCTGGAAGAATCTGGCATAGAGCAGGTGCAGGATTGCGTGTTCTACGCCTCCGATATACTGGTCGACGTTCATCCAGTAATCAGCCTTCTGCTTGTCAAACGGCTTCTCGGCATTCTTAGGATCGCAGTATCTCAAGAAGTACCAGGAAGAATCAACAAATGTATCCATTGTGTCGATCTCTCTTCTTGCGGGCTTGCCGCAGCACGGGCAGATTGTCTCTATAAAAGTCTTGCTTGTAGCGATTGGAGATTCTCCCTTACCCGTGAATTCGATATCTGTAGGCAGCTTGACCGGGAGTTTTTTTTCGTTTTCAGGCACCCAGCCACAATCCTCACAGTAAACCATAGGTATTGGGCAGCCCCAGTATCTCTGTCTTGAGATAAGCCAGTCTCTGAGCTTATAGTTAACTGTCTTTTGACCTATTCTCTTATCTTCGATAAGATCAATTATCCTGGGAATCGCCTTGAGGTTATCCATACCGTTGAACTCGCCCGAATTGATAAGCCTTCCCTCCGCAGGAGCAGCAGACTCCAGGTTGTTGAGGTCTACAGCCGGATCCTCGACGTCAACAACCGGTACGATATCGAGTCCAAATTTCCTGGCAAACTCAAAGTCTCTCTGGTCGTGTGCCGGAACGGCCATAACTGCTCCGGTACCATAGTCCATCATGACGTAATCGGAGATGTAGATTGGAATCTTCTTGCCGTTAAACGGATTTACACAGTAATGACCGATAAATACACCCGTTTTCTCCTTGGTTAGCGAAACTCTCTCTATTTCGCTCTTGTGAGTGCACTCATCTATGTAGTCGTTAGTTGCCTGTTCGTACTCAGTTCCCTTTGTCAGCTCAGTTACATATGGATGCTCAGGAGCCATAACCATGAAGGTCACTCCGTATACTGTGTCACATCTGGTTGTAAATACCTCGAGCTCACGGTCCGTTCCGTCTATTGCAAATCTAATCTGGGCACCCGTGGACTTTCCGATCCAATTCTTTTGCATCAGTTTGACCTTGTTAGGCCATCCGTCCAGAGTGTCGAGCTCCTCGAGAAGTCTGTTTGCATAATCCGTAATCTTAAGATACCACTGCGACAGGTGCTTCTTAGTTACAGGCGTGTGACAACGCTCACAGCAGCCTTCGACTACTTGCTCGTTGGCAAGTACTGTCCGGCAGGAAGGACACCAGTTTACAGGATTCTCCTTCTTGTATGCCAACCCTTTTTTCTGGAACTGTATGAACAGCCACTGCATCCAGCGATAATAGTCGTCCTTGCATGTTGCGACCTCTCTGTCCCAGTCATAGCTGAAGCCCAACCCGGCCAGCTGCTTGTGCATCTCAGCGATATTGCTGTCAGTCCAGATAGCCGGATGAATGCCGTTCTTAATAGCTGCGTTTTCAGCCGGCAGTCCGAATGAATCCCATCCCATAGGATGCAGCACATTGTAGCCCTTCATCTTCTTGAATCTGGCTATAGCATCTCCGATTGAGTAGTTGCGCACATGTCCCATGTGTAGCTTACCTGATGGATATGGGAACATCTCAAGCACATAATATTTTTCTTTTGTCTCATCGTCAACAGTCTTGAAGGCATGCTCGTCAGACCACACCTGTTGCCATTTCTTTTCGATTTCTTCAAAGTTATACTTATCTCTCATATATTTCATCCTTTTCTCTTTGCTCTTCTATGTATATAGTTTCGCAGTCGCTCCAAATCTTGTCCAGAGTGTACTTGTCTCTTGTCTCGGCAGTAAATAAATTTATAATGATATCTCCCAGATCGACTAGAACCCAGCCTGAGCCATGTAGACCTTCAACGCTCTTCTCTTCGAGCCCCAACTCAGCAGCCTTATCCTCTGCGAAATCCAGCAGCGCACTCAGTTGCCTTTCAGATCCGGCAGTTGCGTTGATGAAGAAATCTGCGAAGGATGACTTCTCCGCAATGTTAATCACTGTGATATCGCGAGCTTTTTTCTCGGATAAAACCTTGGCAATCTCGATTGCATTATTCTGCATTGTCATATGAACACTTCCTTTCGGTTAATTTTATCAAGTACGAAGCGTTTTGCTTCGTATGTATCTGTATCTATCTTGATGCCTCTTTTTCCAAGCAGCGCAATGCTGTAATCGATAATTTCGAGGCACGCTTTGTCAATGTCGTGTTTTGCAAGCTCTCTTAGCGCGGAAGCTTCAGCATACGTCCTGTTCATTTCAATCGCATCAGCAACGTATACAATTTCTTCAAGCAACGTCATTCCGTAACGGCCGGCGGTGTGCGAGGAAACTGCCATTAGAACATCTTCATCGCAAATATCAAAATCCTGTTTGAGCATTGCTGCTCCGACCTTGGAATGAGCAAGCTCCGGGTTGTTGATATACCGCAGCTCCACGCCGTATTCGCGGATAAGTCGGTTCATCATCTCACATGAATTGCATTTTGCAATATCGTGTACGAGTCCGGCGAATCTGGCCTTTTGCACGTCTGCTCCGTAAATTTCAGCGAGCGTGCCTGCCATTTCTACGACACCTAGCGAATGCGTGTAACGCTTAGGCTTTAAAACCCTTCTCAGATATTCGTCGAGCTCTTTAATCTTTGTATAGTTCGTTTGCAATTATGTATTCCTCGACTTTCTCATCTACCAGTCCCGTGAGAGGGTTCCCCGCTCGGCAAGCCTCTCTTATCGCAGATGATGAGCAATCGATCGGCGGCATATGCAGAATGTGTATTTCGGCACTATACAGTTCTCTGTATTCTCGTATCTTGTTCTTCCCTATCTCGTTTTCTGTACCCGGTCGTAAAGCCGTAATGAGTGGAAACTCACGAAGTATATTTGCCCCTCTGTGCCATTTGTCTATAGCGACCACGGAGTCGTAGCCAAGGATAAAGTATAAGCGAGAGCTATATATCCTGGACAACTCGATCAAGGTCTCGTAGGTATATGAAATTCCTTTCTTCTCAATCTCATACCTCGTAAGCTCAAGCTGAGGATTGCCCTGTATCGCAAGTTCAATCATATTACAGCGATCTGCACCAGATGATATCTTGGCGTCGAGCTTGAACGGAGATACGGCATTGGGCATGAATATGACTTTATCAAGGTACAGCTCATCCACAGCAGTTTCAGCTAATCTGATGTGCGCGAGATGGATGGGATCAAATGTACCGCCAAATATCGCTATCTTGCTCATTTTGTATCTTCTAATTACTATCTTCTTTAACAATTGCAAGCCCCAGCTCTTCTAGCTGAACCTTGTCTGCCTTGCCGGGTGCCCCGGAAACAGGACACTCAGCGTTTGCATTCTTAGGGAATGCTATTACTTCACGGATACTGCTCTCGCCGAGTAGCAGCATTACCATTCTATCGAGTCCGTATGCAAGGCCGGCATGTGGTGGGGCGCCGTATTTGAAAGCTTCAATAAAGAATCCGAATTTCTCCATCCGTTCTTCTTCACCAAGACCAAGAACCTGGAACATTTTGTCTTGCAGCTGTCTATCGTGGATTCTGATTGAACCGCCACCGAGCTCCACTCCGTTGAGTACGATATCGTAAGCATCGGCGTTCAGAGACAGTATATCTCCATCAAGCTTATCGAGTTCATCGAGCTTAGGCTGTGTGAAAGGATGATGCATAGCCTTGAGATTACCATCCTCGTCCTCCTCAAACATCGGAAAATCAACGACCCAAAGGAAGTTGAATTTGTTATCATCGAGTAATCCAAGTTGGCTCGCTATCTTTCTTCTGAGCCAACCTAAAGTATCGAAAACAACCTTCGTTGCCGCGGATACTATAAAGATGATATCGCCGACATTGGATCTACAGCGTTCTCTAACCTTGTCAAGCTCTTCGGTGCTGAGGAATTTGCTAGCGGAAGACGCATACCCGGCTTCCTCCACCTTAATCCAGAGCAAACCCTTCGCTCCGTAGTGCTTGGCTTCTTCTGTGAGCTTATCTATCTTCTTACGTGAGAACTCAGCTGCTCCGCCGGGAACAGAGATGCCACGGATATCTCCGCCTGCAGCGAGAGCATCTCGGAATACCTTAAATTCGCTTCCTTCGAAGATATCATTTAGCTTGTTGAGCTCTATTTCAAATCTAGTGTCAGGTTTATCCGATCCATATCTCTCCATCGCTTCAGCGTATGTAAGTCTAGGAAATGGAGCTTTAAGGTTTACACCCTTGAGTTCCTTCATGACACGCTTTAGGAAGCCTTCCTGCATGGTCATAACATCCTCAGAATCAGCAAATGACATCTCGAGGTCAATCTGCGTGAATTCCGGCTGTCTATCAGCTCGGAGATCCTCATCTCTAAAGCACTTTACTATCTGAAAGTATCTGTCAGCTCCAGAAACCATGAGAAGCTGCTTGAACATCTGAGGAGACTGCGGCAGTGCATAAAACGAACCTTGGTTTACTCTGCTCGGTACAAGGTAGTCCCTAGCGCCCTCAGGTGTAGGCTTGATGAGCATTGGTGTCTCAACCTCGATAAACCCATTCTCGTCAAAATAATCTCTGGCAAGCTTGGTTAGTATGTGGCGAAAGGTGAGATTATGCTGCATTTTGTTCTTGCGCAAATCCAGGTAACGGTATTTTAACCTCAAATTCTCATCTACATTATCGTCATCTCTGATGTAAATCGGCGGAGTATCCGCTTCAGAGTAAATCACTAAGTCGTTTGCAAATACTTCGACATCGCCTGTCGGAAGCTTTGCGTTCCTGGAGGCTCTCGCCTTTACCGCACCGGTAACTCCTATAACGTATTCTGATCGGAGAGACTTGGCTCTTTCCAGCAGGTCTTCGGGTATGTCTTCATTAAAAGTAACCTGAGTAATTCCGGATTTATCTCTAATGTCGACAAATACCAGACTACCGAGACTTCTCGCCTTAGCAACCCAGCCATTTAGGACAACGTCCTTACCTGCGTCCTCCAGTCGTAATTCTCCACACATATGTGTTCTCTTAAGTAATGTAGACATTATTTTGTAATCTCCTTAGTTATATCCTTGCTATTAATTTGCTTCTGCTCTCCGCTCTTCATGTCCTTGAGTGTAACAACGCCGTGCTCAATCTCGTCATCACCAATTACCACTGAATATCCGGCTTTTAATTTGTTGGCGTATTTCATCTGCCCCTTGAGGTTGCGGTTGAGAGTGTCTATAATCGCAGCTACGCCCTGCTGCCTCAGCTCGTGTACCAGACCTAGTGCGTACAGTCTGGCTTTGTCACCTATGAAGGAAACCGCAATATCCGGAGCATTGTTATCCTCAATCAAGGATTCCTTTTGTTCCATCAGGATTATCAATCTTTCCTTACCTAATCCAAATCCAACTCCGGGAATTGAAGGTCCTCCGATTTCTTCGACCAGATGGTCATATCTGCCACCGCCACACACCGTGTCCTGTGCACCAATCCCGGTAGTTACGAACTCAAACGCAGTTTTTGTGTAGTAGTCCAGACCGCGGACAATTCCAGGATCAATCGTATACCTTATGCCCATAGCATCCAGGTTTGACTTGAGCTCCTTAAACGCAGCTCTGCAATCATCGCACAGGTAATCAAGCATGTCAGGTGCAGCCTGGGCGATCTCCTGATCATGTGGATCCTTGCTGTCTATGATACGCATCGGATTAGATTCAAATCTGGTCTTACTTGTTTCGGACAATTCCCCGTAATAAGGTTGCAGGTAATCCTGTAGTGCCTTTCTATATACAGGCCTGCATTCTCTGCAGCCGACGCTGTTGATGCGAAGTTCGATATCCTCAATCCCGACCTTGGTCAGAAAATCCGAAGCAAGAGCTATAACCTCTGCGTCTGCCATCATGTCAGGCGTTCCGAAGCTCTCCACTCCGAACTGATGAAATTCTCTAAGTCTACCGGCCTGAGGTCTCTCATATCTAAAGCACGGAGTGTTGTAATAATACTTAGTAGGCTGCATTTCAGCGTAATCGCGACTTTCGATAAAAGCTCTTACAGCCGGAGATGTTCCTTCCGGTTTCAAGGTTATGCTGCGATGACCCAGATCCTCAAAAGTGTACATTTCCTTCTGAACGATATCTGTTGTCTCGCCCACTCCGCGGTTGAACAGTTCGGTGCTCTCGAACATCGGAGTCCTAACTTCGCCAAAACCGTAGCGGCGGCACAGCTCGGCAAACTCTCTTTCAATGTATTGCACTTTAAACGAGTCCTTCGGCATTGTATCCTTAGTTCCCTTTGGTGCTTTGATAGCCATAATCTCCTCCTGAAAATTATATTATTAATCGAAATATCTGCGTTTCCTTGCTATGATATCTTCTATTCTGTCTACGTACATCCTGTAGTCATTAATGTTTGGAATTCGTTCCAGACGATTGTCATCTTTATAGAATCTCTTGCCTATGGCACCTGCCCCCAGGCCGATGATAGTCTGCATTTCTTCCATAATTCGGACGTTGTACATTGAATGAAGCCCCGGCCTGCACCAGCCGGTATTTTCAAAAGAGCCCATCTGATGCTTTTGTCTATATACGTAATAAGGTATAAATCCGGCTTCATGTAGGATTTGAGCTGTAAGCTCCAGCATATTCTCAACTTCTCTCACTCCGCGCAGATAGTATTCGGGATCTTCGCTCTTAAGCTTGGAGCCTCGCTTGACCGATAATGTATGCACGGTAATATTATTGGCGCCTAGCTCTATAAGTTCGCGAACCGTATCTGCAACATCGTTAGCGTCTTCACCTGGAAGTCCGGCGATTACGTCTGAGTTGATTACTTCAAAGCGATATGATGCTGCAAGCTCGAACGCATGTGCGATATCACGGGATGAGTGTAATCTGCCAATCCTGTGCAAGGTTTCATCCTTCATCGACTGCGGGTTGATGCTTATGCGGTTAACCCCTGCAGTTCTGATAGCGTTGAGCTTCTGTTCATCAATAGTGTCAGGTCTTCCCGCCTCAACGGTGGCTTCAAGGTCTGAAAGACTTATGTCGAATGAAGCTTCAATTCTTTCAAATAGTGCTTTTAGTTCGGAAGCCTTCAGTGATGTAGGTGTTCCGCCTCCAAAGTACACGCTTTCTATTCGCTTATCACTCCTTCTAAACAGACTTCCGCACTCTGAAATCTCACGATTCAATTCGGGGAGATATCTAGCTATTGACTTCTCCCTTGCCAATTCAGATCCGAAAGAGCAATAAGAACAGATACTGGGACAGAATGGAATGCCAGTATAGATAGCCCAGTTATTGTCATCAGCCGCAGGTACATTTTCAGTTTGGTACTTAAGAATCTCGTTGATCAGAGCTCTCTTGGCATCGGATACAAGATATATCTCTGACAGGCTATTATCGACCTCCTCCAGATCGCTACCTGCAAGATATAGGTTCATGGCCGGCTTAAGAGGTTTAACTCCCGTCAGCGTTCCCCAATCGGGAGTTATACCGGTAATCGAAGAAAGACGAAAGAACATCTCTTTTTTGATGCCGTCTCTATCGAGAGTATCCTCCGAGTTGAAGATGAAACTGTTTGCACCGAGTGCAAGACCACCCGCATTTTTAATATAAATCGGAACTACCTCGTAGTCGCCATCGCTGAAAAACTCGCGAGCAAGCTCCGAATAATGATGCTCATTGCTTATTCCGTTAACGTACAGTCTATACAAAAGGATTTTCCCTCATCTCTAATTCAATTGTTGTCGATGGACCGTGACCGGGATACACCTTCGTCGAACCATCCAATTTGAATAGCTTATCTTGGATAGATGCCTTCAGATCTTGCCAGCTGCCACCATATAAGTCGGTTCTGCCTACGCTCCTGAGAAACAGTGTATCTCCACTAAAAAGCTTATCGTCAACGAGGATGCACATCCCGCCTTTTGTATGTCCGGGGGTTGCGATAAATCTAAGCTTGGAATTTCCGAGCGAAAGCTCCTCGTTGTCAGACACGTATATATCGGCTTCTCTGGATATTGCGGATTCTGTATAACGAGCGCTGTGATTAATCGACGAATCGATAAGCATCTCCCGCTCATCAAAGCTCGCCACGACACGCGCGTCAGGATATTTGGATACATACTCATTGAGAGCAGCAATGTGATCCCAGTGCGCATGAGTGAGAAGGATATATTCGAGGCCGGATCCGTCGTAAATAAACCTGTTGATAGACGCAGTCATACAACCCGGATCGATAACTGCGCATTTACCGGTACTCTCATCCTTTATTACATATGTGTTTTCTCCAATTGGAGCAGCTTCAATCTTTGTAAAAATTATACTCATTATGATCTAACCCTATATACTTCTGATATTCCGGGAACATTTCTGAGTGCGATGAGAAGTCTCTGCATCTGATGCGTATCAGAAATTGAGACGGTCAAAGTACATGTTACAAAATTGTCCTCTATCGGCCTCATATTCACACCGGACAACTTGATATCCAAATCCTCACATGCCTTGGAGATATCGCTGAACATTCCCTTTCTATCCTGTCCCGATACGTTTACATCAGCGTAATACGTCTGACCGAGCTTAGGTGTTTCCCATTCAACGTCTATAAGCCTTGCCTTCTCCTCATTAGGAAGGCTCAAAATATTGGTGCAATCCTTACGGTGAACCGTAATGCCTCGCCCTTTAGTTATAAAGCCGATTATGTCATCTCCGGGAACAGGGTTGCAGCATCTGGCAACCTTTATCAAAAGGTTGTCGGCGCCCTTCACTGTAATCCCGGGAGTTCCTGAGTTGTGTTCCTTTCTATTAGGCTTTTTGTTAATTATCTCGTCTTTTTTCTTTTCTTCCCTGTGAGTTTCCTCAGTGTAATACTCAATCAGGCGCTGACCTAGTCTGGTCTGTGCTGCACCGCCGCTAGAGATAGATGCGTAAAGCTCGTTGATATTGCTCATACCCAGATCTTTGACGGCTCTGAGAAGGTACGCATTCTTAGCTACAAGCGTTGGATCGTACCCTTTTTTCTTAATGTAGTTGGTTATATTATTCTTGCCTTTTTCAACTACACTTGTTCTATCGGCTTTGCGCAGCCAGTTTCGAATCTTGTTCTTAGCCTGAGAGCTCTTGGCTATATTGAGCCAATCCATGCTCGGACCGGCAGAGTTCGCAGAGGTTATAATCTCTACGATATCACCGGTCATAAGCTTATGGTCAATAGTAACCATCTTGCCGTTAACCTTGGCTCCAACACATCTAACACCTACGTCGGTATGAATTTTAAATGCAAAATCGATCGGCGTAGAGGATGCCGGTAATTCGACTACATCACCATGAGGTGTAAATACAAAGACCTGATGGTCGAAAAGATCAACCTTGAGCGTCTCGAGAAATTCCAGAGAGTCGTCCGTCTCCTTTTGCCACTCCAGAGCCTGTCTGAGCCAAGCCAGCTTTTTCTCGTCTTCGTTTTGCTTGCTGTCGGACTTGCCTTCCTTGTATTTCCAGTGTGCTGCAATACCATATTCAGCTATGCGATGCATTTCCTTGGTGCGGATCTGTATTTCAAAGGGATTTCCTTCATCGTCGAGCACCGTCGTATGTATCGATTGATACATATTGGGTTTAGGCATAGCTATGTAATCCTTGAATCTGCCGGGAATTGGAGTCCATCTAGTATGAACAAGCCCCAGAGTGGCGTAACAGTCCTTGATATTATCGACAATCACTCTGATGGCAGTCAAATCAAATATTTCATCCAGCTGTTTCTTTTGGATTACCATCTTCTTATAAATACTGTAAAGGTGTTTGGAGCGCCCCGTTACCTCATATTCGATGTTTGCCTTGTCAAGTCCCGCTTTAATCTCGGTGATTAACTGCTGAACAACGGCTTCCCTGCTCTGACGCCTCTTATTAACCTTGTTGGATAGCTCCCTGTACTCAGTAGGATGTAGGTACATCAGAGCAAGATCCTCAAGCTCAAATTTAATGCTGTAAATTCCGAGCCGACCGGCGAGCGGAGCATATATCTCAAGTGTTTCGAGAGCCTTCTCCTCTCGCTTAGTGGTAGGCATATATTCGAGCGTACGCATGTTATGAAGCCTGTCGGCAAGCTTAATAATCAATACACGAATGTCCTTTGACATAGCGAGGAACATTTTACGGAAGTTCTCCGCCTGAAGCTCCTCTTTTGAATCGTATTTGATGTTGCCGAGCTTTGTTACACCATCTACGAGAAGCGCAATCTCTTCACCAAAATCCTCGACAAGCTGCTCGCGCGTATAAGGCGTATCTTCTACGACGTCATGCATCAAGCCGGCAATGATTGTCTCTGTATCCATACCAAAAGTTGCCAATATAAAAGATACAGCAATAGGATGGATAATGTACGGCTCGCCACTTTTCCTAAGTTGCCCTGAATGTAATCTGTTAGCAATTTCAAAAGCCTTAACAACAAGCGGTAAATCGTACTTGGGATTAATACTTTTGAGTTGAGCTATAAATTCTTCAGTTGTCATAACGGGAGCTTGTGCCTGCAAATTGATGCCTCCGATAGTTGAATTTTGTGCGGCTATTTGATTATGCCGTCATTTTCGCGCTTTGCACGTTCAATTCTCTTCCGTTGCTTTTCATTCTGTTCAACCCGCTTAGCATACTTAGACATACTTCTCTTGCGCATTGATTCATAGAGCAGAGGACTGCACAGGAATATCGATGAGTATGTTCCGACCGATACACCGATAATCAGTGGAATCAGGAATTGTCTGATCTCAGATGACACAAGAATAAACAGCGGGATCATGACGACTAACGTTGTCAATGATGTCATAATCGATCTCGACAGTGTCTGGTTGATACTGTCGTTAATCAGAGTTTCAACTTCCTTACGCTTGTAGAACTTGGTATTCTCACGAATTCTATCGAATACAACGATTGTATCGTTGATTGAATAACCTACAACTGTCAGGATGCCGGCGATAAACGGGTTGTTGATCGTAAATCCAAATATCGCATATAGAGCAAGTGTTACGAGTACATCGTGAGCCAGTCCGCCTACAGCAGCTAATCCGTAATTCCAATTTTTAAATCTGAACCTGATATATATCAACATGCAAAATGTCGCAATCAGAATAGATTTAACAGCGTTGTGACGAAGCTCTTTGCCGACTGTTGGTCCGAACTCCTCTGACGATAAAACAGCGCCTTTCTTGAGATGATACTTAGCGTCGATTGTATTGATTACATCCTGCCTTTTATCAGCCTTGAGAGCCTTAATTGTCTTGATTACAACCTGTGTGTTCCCCGCACCGGCATACACAATCTGAGGGTCAAGCTTATGCTTTGCTATAGTCTGCTTTACTTCGTTGATATCTACCTTCTTGCTCATCTCAAGCTGAATAGTTGTACCGCCGGTGAAGTCAATTCCGTAGTTAAAGCCTTTAAATCCAGCGCATGCAATTCCTATCATGATAACGCAAAGCGATAGAGCGTAGAACTTCTTGCGGTTAGCAACAAAGTTAAACTGACGCTTAATTTTGAACTTTGGAGTTCCGTCTTCTCTGATTCCAAAGAATTTGTTATGACCGAACCTCTTGCTGTCCGCAAGAAGTGTTACGTACAACTGAGTGATAATAACTGCCGTAAAAATACTGCAGACAGTACCTATCATCAGGGTCAGCGCGAATCCCTTTACAGCTGTCGTTCCAATCAGGTATAGAACAATTGAGGCAATCAGCGTAGTTGTCTGAGCGTCTACAACAGTAGATAGAGCTGACTTAAATCCCGAATCGACAGCAGCTCTGACGGACTTGCCCTTTGAAAGCTCCTCGCGGATTCTTGTAAAGATGATTACGTTGGAGTCAACCGCCATACCTATCGAGAGTATAATTCCGGCAATTCCTGGAAGCGTGAGAACTGCTCCGAGAGTTGCCATGATCTCCAGCACTATCAGGACATATAGAGAAAGAGCAAGGTCAGCGATAAAACCAAGCAAACCGTAGGCAGCTAACATGATCAGAAATACAAGTCCCAGACCGATGACACCGGCCTTTACCGATTTAACCAAGGCGTTTGCGCCTATGGTTGCGGTTTCAACGGACGAGTTAACCTCCGACAAGCTTGCAGGAAGTGCTCCACCTCTTATGAGAGATGACGTCTGTGACGCTTCTTCTTTGGAAAAGCCGCCAGGTCTGGTGATTTCACAGCTTCTGCTGTTAATAGCACTCTTAGCGGTCGGGGCTGAAATCACTTTATTGTCCAGCATGATGATGATAGACTGTGCATCTACAGGTGTACCGTCGGCATTTTTGAGTGTCGAAGTAACTGAACCGCGCGAAGTCCTTTCAGTTGCCCTGGCGAACTTGTCAGAACCTGCAGATGTAAAGTCCATTGTAATTTTGTATCCGCCGTTGCTCTGATCTGTGCTGAAGGCTGCATCCTTGATATCGTTACCGCTCATTATCTGAGTTCCGTCAGCGAGGAGGAATCTCAGCTGAGCTGTTTTACCGATCTGCTTGATTGCCGAATCCGCATCATCAACACCTGGCATCTCAACACGAACCTTGTTAGTTCCCTCAACAGATACTGTTGCTTCCGATATACCCATTGCATTGACACGATTCTCAAGAACGTTCTTAGTCTGATCCATGAGCTTCGCAAGATCCGACCCCTTTGCCTTAGTGTCAGCCTGAAGAAGCACATATACACCGCCGTTAATATCAAGACCGTATTTCATCTGTTTGCTGATGCTCTTTATGGGACCAACACCCTTTATAGCAACTGTCCATCCCAGAACGATGATGAGAGTCACTATAGTCGCCAAAAGCTTCTTTGTTCCAGTTTTCATGATTGTGAATTGCCTTTCCTTCATCAATGATAAATATAAAAACAAAATTAAGGTCACACGACCTTATTGTCAAATAATACTTCAAGATATTTTACATTATATAGTCGATTTCTTCAAGTTATAAATCCCTTGATAAATATGGATTTTCTAGGATTTTGAACATTTCGGGTATTTAAATTTGTGATACCGTATCGGGGGGTTACAGTTGATACAAATTAGAGAAAAATATGCAAAAGGAAAAGGTGTGCAGCTGCACACCTTTTCAGTTCACTGTTATTTGTCGGTTTTACCGTTCTCGTTTTCTGACTTTTTAGCTCCAAGCTTTTTAGGAGTAACCTTTTTGCTTCTGTTTACGTGAGTCTCCTCAATTTCCGGCTCAGCTTCCTTTTCGGAAGTGGAATCATCCAGCTTTTCAGCTGCCTGCTTACCCACTACACTACCGACTGCGGTTTTTACAATTTCCATCTTGGTTTTGCCGGAACCGGTTTCAATTAGGATACGATCATCCTTGATCCTAACAACTTTACCGACAATACCGCCGATAGTGACAATCTGATCTCCGGGCTTAAGCGAAGCCCGCATGTCGGAAACTTCCTTATCACGCTTTCTCTGCGGCCTGATCATCATAAAGTAGATCAAAGCGATAAAAGCTACCAGTAGAACAACGTTAAAAACACCTGCATTCTTCATTTCAGCACCTCCAATATTTTCGTTAATATAAGTGAAAATATGATTGGTGCCGGCGATGGGGGTCGAACCCATACGGTATTTCTACCACGGGATTTTGAATCCCGCGCGTCTGCCAATTCCACCACGCCGGCAAATCTTATTTTTTGTAAAAAAAATGGTGTGGCTGACTGGACTCGAACCAGCACGGTCTCCCACATGCCCCTCAAGCATGCGCGTCTGCCATTCCGCCACAGCCACACGACTACTTAAATATACAAAAAAACAGGTGAAAATGCAAGTAATTTCTTAAAATAAGTTAAACTTCGTAAATGTCAACGTCAACGTTAACGGTAAAGTTCCAAATAAATAGAATTTTCCGGGAATCGCGATCCGAGCGCTCGTTTGATAACTCAATCAATATCTGAATGTTTAAACAACCGGATCTAATCAACTAGTAATAGAATCCGGTGCTGGCATCGGTATATTGATTGAGTCTGAACGCATACGCTTCTCTGGCTATGTCGTAATACGCAGGCGTAAAACCGCCTATACCTAATTCAGCAGCCAAAGCCTTCGTGAAATCCGGGTTAAGTATCAACAGCGGACCGAGCAGATATGTACCCATAAAATTGTTATAATGGATACCTTCCTGTTTGATATCAGGGTTGAAGCCCGGACCTCTTGTTGTATCAAAAAGAGCCGGTATTTCACTATCATAAAAGCCTTGCGAGAACTGACTCTTGAACCCTACAACCTTGAGATCCGCGTACGTGCCTACATACAGCGAATTGAATCTTTTTGCGACTATGTCGCGCTCTACATGAAAATCAAAGAGCTCCAGACAGTCAATCTTTTCTCCGGACTTATCTATAATGTAGTTGCCAAAGAGCTCAACAGCGTTCCCCGTCACGAGGAAATGTTGCCCGCGTTCAATGGCAGTCTTAAATCCTCCAACGTACGGCTCAGCATTTTCGATAAATAGCTGCTGCCCGTGCTCGGTAAGCGTGCCGCGATAGACAAGGTCAACCTTTCCGTCAATAAAGAAAGGTTTATCACCTAGGTGTGTCTCGATAATCTTGGTCTCAGGGTGTGATTCCTGCAGATATTTGATGTTGGCAGAATCCCCATATAGATTGCTTAGCTCGGGATAGAGCATTTCAATAATCATTTAGTTAACCTTTCCATGTCTTTAAGATATTTCTCCAGCTTTTCTCTCACCTTGCGAGCAGGCGATAACGGGTCGGTTCCATAAAGGAGATATATCGTCTCTCCCTTTGCAAACTTCAAATCATCAATGCATGATAGAGGGTCCCGTACAAACTTAATTCTGTCAGGCTGCACTCCGGCCATTAAGAGTCTGAGCTTGAAATCAAGTCCGCGTGAACCTGTAGTTATGATGGTTTTTATTCTATCGTCCCGCAACAGCTCAAAATCAGCGTCATAGAGCCAGCACGTGTTCTCCGACCATTTGACATCATCCTGAAAATTGTTATTGAATAGCAGGATCTCCTTGTCTCCCGGCTGTGCATCTATATATTCAAAAACACGGGAGCTTGCGTAAGCATTTCTATCCTTGCAGAGTACTGAGCTAAGACAGATGTCTCCGGCTTTAAACAGGTTAAGACGTTCTTTTGTAATATTTACGTTGTCTACTGCAGCCTTGATTTCATCTACTGAATATCTGAGTTCGCTAAGCGCTGCTATTAATGTAACCTCATTATAAATGTTAAAGGTTCCGTTGTTAAACAGCCTAAATGTACAGCTTTCCCCCTCAAGCTCGATATTCATAGTCATTGATTCAAGATTAATGTCTGTAGCGAGATAATCAGCATCAGGAGACTTGAAATCACAATTAGGACAGTATGCTCTTCCTATATTGCTGTATCTATTCCTTGTATATTTTAATTTATTATTGCATACCGGGCAGATTGGACAATCGTCAATAAGATTGGTGCACTCAGTTTTATCACTTTTGAGCAGGTCGATGCCAAAAAACACCCTGTCACCGTCAGGACATAGCTGCGAAGATATAAGATCATCTGCATTTAAAATGAGCTTAGTTGATTTATCGATATGTGCCTCCAGCACTGAACGAATGTATTCAGGATGAGCATTTCGCATGATGGAGTCGCGAGATAAGTTAGTAACTATCAGATGATCTATGTGCACATATGGAAAAATCCGCCTTGATGACAGCTCGTCAATCTCGAATACTGCCGTCCCATATCTCTGCTTGCCGAACACATTGACGCTGGTAATCAGTGATGCAGTGATGCCGGTGATAGTATTGGAACCGGCGGAGTTGTTGAGTACGCTCTCTCCGAGCACAGCAAGCGAGTCTCTCAGCAAGTTGGAACAAGTAGTCTTGCCGTTAGTACCCGTTACTCCGATTATTTTGTTAGGCAGCTTGATGTACTTGAGAAAATTTGGACATATTTTAATTGCAACTATTCCGGGAAAGTTTGTTCCCTTATGCCCGGTCATCTTCAGCGCTATAATCGAAAGCTTTGCAATTATAAGTGCACAAAAGTAACGCAGTTTACCCATCTGAAATACGCCGACCTTTCTAATTCTTACCTATCACAATAGAAATTTATCACTTATCATCACTTACTTGTACAGTTCATCCTTGAAGCTTGGAACGAGCTTAAGGATATCAGGAATCACACCGACCCTGCCGGGGTTCTGCTGTGGTAGCTGCATGTAGTCATATGCTGTGTAATCGTTGCCTTCTACAATCTTGGGTCCCTTATTTGTAACTGCAACATCCCAGCCAACATATCTCATCTCAGGGACCTTCATGGCAGCCTTGAGAATCATATCCTTAGCCTCCCGGAACATCGGAACCTCATACTCAGTAAGGTCATATCCGGTATCAGGATGCTTTGTGTATATCAAATCTGTATCGGTATTACCGCTGTGGAATGGAAAATGTACAACTCCTGTCTCGAGATCAATTGGCGCATGAATTCCATGAACATCGATGAAACGTCCGTGTACTCCAAATTTTTGTGCCGCAAAAAACAAGTGCGGCTGCCCATCGTCCCCGATTATAGTAATCATTCGCATGGTGTTGAGAGCCGGCTTGTATACCTCTCTAATTTTATCGTGATTGATCAGATATTCCTCTACTACACCAAAGCCCTTTTCCTTGATGTAATTGTAGAACGCCTCAGCATTTTCAAAATCAGCCATCCTGATGATTTCCGCCCCCTTGCCACATGCAAGGTCAAGCATCTTAGCGAATCCGATTTCATTTTCGTTGTAGAAGCGTGTCGCCTCCGCTAAATCGCAATTTACAGCATCCAGGTAATCTCTGGAGATAAATTCCTTGAAAACCTCATCGAACTGATTCTTGTTATCAAAAAGCTTTGCCATCTCAGGATCGTTGAGAAATGTTACGAGCTTCTTGCTGCGCATACGAGTCATGTACGTGTCACGCATACTGTCGTCGAGCTCATAAAAATGATAGATTATATAATCATAATATCCACTTCCAAACTTCCTGTAGCAGTGAAAAATATCCTTGATAATGCCGGCCTTACTCTTTCCGCATCTCTTGTTAATTTCAGTTGTAACCTCGTTAAGCTTAGCGAATCTTGCTCCCGAAAGAACTCTTAATTTGTATAAAAAATCAGCTCTCATACTATCTCCCTCGTCCTATATAATGACATAGAATTGTATCACAAATACTATATATGCTCAACTAAGCTTCGAGACCGTATTTGTTCAAAAGCTTGTCCACATTTTTCTTAAGCTCAGGAAGGGTGCCGTTATTTTCGATTACATCTGATGATAATTTTGCTTTTTCATCATCGCTCATCTGCGAAGCAATGATTCTGTTGATAATCTCATATCCCAGGTCATCTCTTTCAGAAACACGCTCTACACGTGTGTCCTTATCTGCGATTACAAGCCATACGGCATCATAATCATCCTGCATATCGCACTCGAACAGAAGTGGCGCGGCGACGAACACTACCTTACTGCCTCGCAGTTCATGTACTTTTAGAAGACGAGCTACGGTTTTAATCACTGATTTGGTGACAATATTCTCAAATTCACGCTTACTCTCTTCGTTGCTGTATATAATGCTACGCATTAGATCACGATCCAAGCCGCGTTCCTGATTGGCAATATCCGATCCCCATTTCTCGCAAATTGCTGTGATTGCGCACCCGCCCGGACCGGTCATTTCCCTTGATATCACATCGGCGTCTATGACAGTGAAGTCCAGATACTTGAGATAATCAGTAA
The DNA here is from genome assembly GCF_000293155.1 of Mogibacterium sp. CM50. Taxonomy (NCBI): domain Bacteria; kingdom Bacillati; phylum Bacillota; class Clostridia; order Peptostreptococcales; family Anaerovoracaceae; genus Mogibacterium; species Mogibacterium sp. CM50. The sequence continues at coordinate 122,181 of NZ_ALNL01000044.1, forward strand.
TCGCAGTTTTTCCGGCACCTATTCCGCCGGTAATAGCAATTTTTAGCATATTATATCCTTATTTTAAATCGTACCATGTGCTGCCGGTGTGCATGTCGCATAACAGCTTAACCTTTAGTTCGACAGCACCCTCCATATTCCGCCTTAGCAGCTCTTTGACGACGTCAATCTCTTCATTGGTCGCTTCAATTATCAGCTCATCATGAATTTGCAGGACGAGCTTTGATTTGAGTTTTCTATCCTCCAATTCCCTATAAACCCTGTTCATAGCCAGCTTTATGATGTCTGCTGCACTTCCTTGAATGGGAGTATTCATAGCAAGTCTGTGCGCTAGTTGACGCTCCATGTATTTGCGCGATGTGAACTCCGGTATCTGTCTGATACGTCCCATAATAGTCTTGACGGCATTGTCACGCTCTCCTATCCTGATCTGCTCATCAAGATATGCCTTTACAGCTTCGTGCTTAGCAAAATAGTCGTCTATATACTTCTGCGCCTCGGCTCTGGAGATCATCAGCTCTTCGCTCAACCCGAATCCGCTCATGCCATAGATAACTCCGAAGTTAACCGCCTTAGCTCTGCTTCTGTCGAGAGCTGTGACCTTGTCAAGAGGTATATTGAAGACTCTTGAAGCAGTTATGCGGTGAATGTCCTCGTTGTTGTTAAAGGCATCTAAAAGCACCTCATCACCGCTGAGCGCTGCAAGAATACGCAATTCAATCTGTGAATAATCCGCGCCGATGAATGTATGATTATTGTCCTCAGCTACGAACGCCTTGCGTATATTCCTCCCGTATTCATCGCGGATAGGAATATTCTGCAGATTGGGCTCCGTACAACTGATACGTCCTGTAGCGGCGACAGTCTGATTGAAATGAGGATGAATTCTATTGTCATCACCAATTAGAGCGATAAGTCCATCGATGTAAGTGCTTCTCAGTTTTGTAGCCTTTCTGTACTTGAGAATATCGCCGATAATCGGATTGTCTGTCTGTAGCTTCTCCAGCACGTCGACGGAAGTCGAATACCCGGTCTTTTTCTTGCTGCGAGCGGGATATGGGATGCCCAGATCTTCAAAAAGTACTATTCCCAGCTGTTTGGGCGATTTGATATTGAACACCTTGCCGGCCTTATCGTAGATAGCGGACTCAAGTGCCGCGATCTTATCATCGAGCTCAACGCCGACCTGCTCGAGAACCGACTTATCAACACGTATTCCTGATGCCTCCATATCGGCCATTGTCTCAATCAGAGGTAACTCGCATTCGATATAGACCTTAGATAGATTGTTAGACTCAATAAGCTTGCGTTGCTCCACACAGACCATCCAAATATAATACAGCTGTGTCAGCTCATCTGCCGACTCATCATATGCAATCGCCGTATACTTGATCAGCATCTTGTCTATACCGTACCTGTTCCTGTTAGGATCGATCAGGTACTCAGCGATTAAATCATCATGTACAATGCGCACACCTCTGATCTCGTAACGAAGCATTGAATATAGCAACGGCTTCAGGTCATATCCGATATATCTATAGCCTTGATTTGCAAGAATAGTTAAAGCGGTTGATACGTTGAGCGGGGATAGCGTCAGCTCTGTGTACAGCTTATCGACATAAGACAGAAGCATTAGCCTTTTCAGTTCAGGAAGACCGGTGTGGTTGTTATCTCCTTCGTACAGGACGACAACCTCACTGCCGGCAGATACTTTAGCGTAAAACTTAGACGGATCAACTCGTTTGAATTTGGCCAGCTCCGAGCTGATATCTGCGCCTGAATTTAACACCTCTTCTTCGGCAGCGCTGCTGCTCAACCGCAGCTTTTTGATTAAGCTGTTGAATTCAAGCTCTCTGTACACTTTGATCAGAGTTTCATAATCAGGCTCAACGTATCTCAGATCATCAAAATCGTATGCTACGGGAACTTCACGCATGATTGTTGCCAAAGCTTTGGACAGTCTTGCCATCTCGATATTGGCTCTGATGTTATCACCCATCTTGCCCTTAATCTCATCAGCATGTTCTATTACGCCTTCAACTGAGCCGTACTCCTTGAGCAGAGCTATTCCTTTTTTCTCACCAATGCCGGGAACGCCCGGAATATTGTCTGATTTATCACCCATCAAGCCTTTTAAATCTATAAATTGCAGCGGTGTAAGAGAGTATCTCTCGAATATAGCCTCCTCGTCATACATTGTAAACTCTGTCATACCCTTTTTATTGATGACTACCTTTGTGTTTTCGTCTACCAGCTGAAGCTCGTCCTTATCACCGGTGATTACTATAGATTCAATGCCCATGCGGGAAGCATCCGCCGTAATAGTACCTATCAGATCATCTGCCTCATATGACTCCTTTTCGAACACCCTGATATTCATAGCATGCAGGACATCGTGCATAAGAGGAATCTGTGAGAGCAATTCAATCGGCGTCTGCTGTCTTCCGGCTTTATATTCGCTGTACTGCCGGTGTCTGAAGGTCTCCGACTTCATGTCGAAGCACACCGCTATGTAGTCGGGAGTGTAGTCGGACGTAATTTTATTTAGCATATTGATAAAGGCGTACACACCGTGCGTGTACACCCCATCCTTTGTCATCATTGGCCTCATAGCGAAATATGCTCTGAAGAGCAAGCTATTGCCATCTATTATTACTAGTCTCATTGTCAGTTTCCCTCTTAAATCTTAAATAAGAATTTTATTTGTCGATTATTGAACGCGAAGACTTCAGACCATAAGCGTCCGTGGCGGCAAGCGCGCTATCGATAACGCTGTACTGAAGTATATCTGTGGCGAGTGCTGCAAATGCGTCGAAGTTGACCTCAATCTGATTTGTGCTCATCACGAATATTGCATCACCGTCTAACGTACTGTGTACCGGCTTAATCGCTCTTGCATAGCCGTCATGCAGAATTGAAGCGAGCTTGTTAGCTTGAGGCTTAGTCAGCTTAGCGTTGGTAATTAAGCATGAAATGGTTGTGTTAAATGGTACATCATAGCCCATCTCCTCTATAGTAATTGGCTCATATTCAGGCTTATCAGATCCTGCATCATCCAGTTCGGCTTGTAATTCTTCAATCCTGGCTTCAATATCATTAACCTCACCACTTGTATCGGGGTCAACAGAAGTTACTTCAGCATTAGATATAGAAGCATCGGCTACGGCACTTGCGGATTCTGGCTCAGCACGCGCCGATAAAGATTCGGCTTTGGCTTGTAACGGAACTTGAGATTCTAATGTCGATTTTATTGCCGCTTCGGTGAGATAATCAGCCTTATTCTCTACAGAAGCTTCTACGGCCAAATCAACTTCTTCACCGTTGTCAAATTTAAATGTTGTGTTTACATCCCCTCTCTTAAATGGATCTCTGATATCTGGAGCTTCAGGACCGGCTTCTCCGTGAACATGGTTCTTCATCACAGAGATCGAACCCTTGATATAACACTTATCCTTGCTCAGAAGACCTGCAATTATGTTGTTATTGCCGTTGTACACGTCCCCCAAAGCATTGACAGCGGCGATTGCCCCGACTTCAAGCACACCGTCGGAGCATGCGAAGGTACCGAGAGATGATTTCATAGCCCTGTCCATACCGTATAACTTTCCAACAGATGCGCCGGTTCCGGCTCCATGGTTGCCGTGCTCGAATTTGTCTTCATATGCGCTGATGCATGCCTGCTTTCCCATCTCAACATCAGGTCTCACATCGGCGCTTCCCACATCTAGATCATACAGGGATGCTTGTGTGACAATCGGTATGCATCTGTCCCCCATATTAAAGCCTACGCCTTTGTCTTCGAGGTATTTCATTACTCCTGATCCTGCTTCCAAGCCAAATGCGCTGCCGCCGCTCAGGACAACTGCGTTGATGAACTGGACGGTGTTTTCTGATTTTAGCAAATCAGTTTCACGAGTAGCCGGACCTCCTCCTCTGATATCAACCCCGGCGACTGCTCCTTCTTCCGATATGATAACTGTACAACCAGTACCTGTAGCCTGATTTTCGGCATTTCCAAGCTTGAACCCTTTGATTTCCTTTACGTCAATTCTCTTAAAGCCCATTTTCCGATACCTTTCGCTTTGATTCTTATTAAATTACACGTCAAGCGGATATAAAACAGCAAGTATATATCAATTCATCACATTATAGCATGTAATTATTGTAATTAAAATAACAGCCTCGTCCAAAGACGAGGCTTGCGTTTAAAGCAAAGATCCGAAATACCGTCATGCTCTTAATTGACGCCCTATCGAAAGATAAGGTGGGTACTTCCTGTCGCTATTCAGTAATTCCCGGATATATCGGAAACCCGATAATCGAGTATATCGCCTAGCAGCGAACGCGGAATCCCGTGCAAGAAGTGTAGGTTCAATTAATGATACACAACGCATATCCCAGAACTTATATTTAAATTATAGTGCCAATTAATTATATTTCAATACTTGAAATATCGATCGATTAGTGATTGGAAACCAGACTACTCTACATCAGGTAAATCGCAGTTATACGACACCTTCTGAACGTCGTCATTGTCCTCCAGCGTATCGATCAGCTTGTGTAAGGCCTTAATTGAGGCTTCATCATCTACGTTTGATTCCATCGAGGGAATAAACTCAACCTCAGACTCAACAATCTCATAACCGGAGGCCTTGAGTGCATCGAGAACTGTATGGAAATCGGCAGCTTCCGTTCTGATCTCGAGGTTATCCTCGTTGACAATCATATCCTCGGCACCGGCTTCAAGCGCTTCCATCATAACAGAGTCTTCATCGAGTCCGTCAGCCTTAGCGATGACGATGACACCCTTTCTTGAGAACATGTATGATACGCATCCGGGAGTTCCGAGATTACCGCCGTTTCTGTCAAATGTAGATCTGATAAATGCAGCGGTTCTATTTTTGTTATCTGTAAGTGCCTCGACAATAACAGCGACACCTGATGGACCGTATCCTTCAAATACCAGCTCTTCATACGACTCACCTGCTAACTCGCCGGTTCCTTTCTTGATAGCTCTGCTGATGTTATCGTTAGGCATGCCGATTGCCTTTGCTTTGTCGATTGCAACTCTAAGCGATGAGTTAAACTCTGGGTCGCCACCCTCCTTAGTCGCAACAATAATCTGTCTTGTATACTTAGTGAACATTGCTGCTCTTCTTGCGTCCTGCGCAGATTTTCTACCTGCTATTGTGCCATGTCTACCCACAGGTGGCACCTCCTTCTATCTAATTTCTAACAATTTGCCGTAACATGATAGCATAAGCCCTAATTCTTTTCAAGATTCTTAAATGCAGTCGACATCATCATCTTGATTCTGTTGAGCTGATTTACGTTGCTGGCACCGGGATCGTAGTCGATAGCTACGATGTTGGCATCCTCGTCATAGCTGCGCATAACCTTAATCATGCCCTTTCCGGTAACATGATTAGGCAGGCAGGCGAACGGCTGCAGACAGAGAATGTTTTTGACTCCGGAGTTGATGAGGTCAACCATCTCTCCAGTTAAAAGCCATCCCTCTCCGCACTGGTTTCCGACGGACAATATGTGCTCAGCGTTCTCAGCTGTTTCCTCGATGTAATCATCGGGTTCAAATCGCTTGCTGTCTCGGCAAGCCTGCCTTACGAATTCTCTATAATGTTCAACAGCCTTGAGCGCAGCACTGTTGTAGATCATTTCCTTGCGTGAACCTGAGAGGTTCTTGAAGTTAAAGGTCTTGTTGAGCATGCCGTACTCAAAGAATCCGATGAAGCTCGGAACAACGGCTTCTCCTCCCTCAGCCTCGATTATTTCAACCAGATTGTTGTTGGCATTCGGGTGGTATTTAACGAGTATCTCCCCTACGATCCCGATCTTTGGTTTTTTGATATCCTCGTATATTGGAAGATTATCGTATTCGCTCACAATCCGCTTGATGTTCTTCTTAAACGTACCTGTCTTACAATCCAGTACGTTGCTGACAATTCTGTCATACCACGAGTTCATAATCTTCTCTGCACTCCCCTTAACCGTTTCGTAAGGTCTGGTGCGGTATAAGCACTTCATGATCAAGTCTCCGTAGTTTACGGCAAACACAAGTCTAAGTGCCATCTTAGGAGTAATTTTAAATCCTGGATTCTTCTCAAGTCCTGCAGCATTAAATGAGATTACAGGAACCTGCTCCATGCCGAGATCTCTGAGAGCCTTACGGAGAAGTGCAACATAGTTGCTAGCCCTGCAGCCACCGCCGGTCTGCGACATGAATACCCCGACCTTATTGAGGTCGTATTTGCCGGACTTGAGTGCCGATATAATCTGACCAAGCGTAACTATAGTCGGATAGCAGGCATCGTTGTTGATATATCTCAAGCCCTCTTCTTCGGAGTTCCTGGTAGACTCCGGCAAAAGTTCAGCCCTGTAACCGGCGGCTTTCAGGATTGGGGCAAAGTACTGGAAGTGAACGGGCGACATCTGAGGGACAAGCAGAGTGTAATCCTCTTTCATCTCTCTAGTGAAGACAACGCGCTCGTAAGGTGTGTTTATGCCCTTTGTGTGAGCACCAGCCTTTTCTCTCTCATCCAGGGCTGCCTTAAGAGACCTGATTCTGATTTTGGCAGCTCCAAGATTTGAACCTTCGTCTATCTTGAGCACTGTATGCAGCTTGTTGTTTTTCCCAAGCAGCTCATCCACTTCGTCAGTAGTAACTGCATCCAGACCACAGCCGAACGAATTGAGCTGAACCAACTCGAGGTCATCGCGCTGCCCTGCAAACACAGCTGCGCGGTACAATCTCGAGTGATATGTCCACTGGTCGAGGACTCGTACATTTCTGGCAATTTCAATCTTATTGGCAATCGAATCTTCAGTCAATACAACCATATCCTGCTGGTTGATTACATTGTTGATGCCATGATTGATTTCAGGGTCAAGGTGATAGGGTCTGCCGGAAAGAATGATTCCCTTCTTGTTGTGCTCTTCCATGAATTTGAGGGCTTCGGTACCAAGCTTATCCATGTTATCCTTGAACTCGCGATACGCACTTCTGCCGGCTCTTATGGCTTTTCTCAGCTCGCTTCTGGAGATATTCATATCAAAAAGGCCGTATTCTCTAGTGTCGGTTTTAAATTTATTGATGATATCCGTGTTCCTGACTCTGTCGATATCTATCTTACGCTTACCAGAGAAAAACTTATGCAGCTCTTCAACCATTCTGTCATCATCATCATACGGCAGGAAAGGATGATAGAACTCGACTCCGTTGTCGTAGAACAGCTCAGCCATATTCTTGTCAATTACCTCAGGGTATGTAGCAACAATCGGGCAGTTATAATGGTTTGCTGCAGTCTTGTCTTCTATAACCTCAAAGTTGACGCAAGGATAGAATATCCTCTTAACTCCATTCTTGACAAGCCATTTGACATGACCGTGAGTGATTTTAGCCGGATAGCATGCAGTGTCAGATGAGATGCTGTCCATACCCGATTCATATAGCTTCTTGGAACTCTGTGGGCTTAGAACGATGCTAAACCCGAGCTTTGTGAAAAAACCGTGCCAGAACGGATAGTCCTCATACATGTTGAGCACTCTTGGGATTCCGATAACACCACGCTTCGCCTCGTCTGCCTTGAGATTGTATCTGCCGAACAGCAGTTTCATCTTCTCTTTGTACAGATCGGGATTGTTGTGAGGTTTAACAGTATCACCTGCTCCTCGTTCACATCTATTCCCCGAGACGTACTTGCTTCCATCCGAAAATGATGAAATCGTGAGCAGACAGTGGTTACCACACTTCTGACATCTGTCATTGCTTGTTTCAACAGAGAAGCTATCAAGCCCATCCTTGCTAAGAACGGTAGACCTATTACCTTCAACGTATTCGTTATAACCGATGATGGCCGCACCGTATGCACCCATCAAGCCGGAGGCATCCGGTCTAACGACATTCTTGCCTAGAATTAATTCGATACTGCGCAAAACCGCTTCATTGAGGAAGGTACCACCTTGAACGACGATTTTGTCGCCGGTTTCACGAGGATTCCTGAGCTTCATTACCTTGTACAGGGCATTTTTGATAACTGAATACGAAAGACCGGCTGAGATGTCGGCAACAGAAGCACCCTCCTTCTGAGCTTGCTTTACCTTAGAATTCATAAATACTGTGCATCTGGTACCTAAATCCACAGGACTACGCGATTCAAGCGCATATTCGGCAAAGTCCTCTACATTCGTATTTACTGATTTTGCAAAGGTTTCGATAAAGGAACCGCAACCAGCCGAACATGCCTCGTTGAGCATGATATTGTTTATGGCTCCATCCTTAATCTTCATGCACTTCATATCCTGACCACCGATATCCAGGATGAACGACACTCCCGGAAGAAATTCTTCTGCAGCCTTATAATGTGCCATCGTCTCAATTTCGCCGGCATCCAGTCTATATGCTGCCTTCACCAGCCCCTCTCCATAGCCGGTTACCACTGACCTTCCGATAAATGCAGCTTCAGGTATCCTGTCGTATATAGCATTCATGATGTTGTGTACTACGTTGAGAGGATCGCCCTCGTTGCTCTGATAATATTCGAAAACCAGCTCCTTATCTCTGTTGATGAGAGCTGCCTTGGTTGTCGTAGAACCTGCGTCGATGCCGAGGAACAAAGCACCTGACTGATTAGCAATGTCGGCTCTCTTGACTTTTGCCCCGGCGTGGCGGGCTCTAAACTCCGCGAGCTCGTTTTCGCTATTAAATAGCGGATCAAGATAAGCTGTTCCTCCGGCAGCAGCCGGATCAGCGTGACGAACTATGTCTATCAATTTTGCTAATGAAACTTTATTGGATTCATTCTTTGCAAGAATTGCAGCTCCAATTGCCACAAAATATTTTGCATTGTCCGGAAAAATAACCTCATCATCGCTGAGCTCCAGTGTTTCGACGAAGCGCTTTCTCAGCTCCGAGAGATACTGGAGCGGTCCACCAAGGAACGCGACATGTCCCTTGATCGGGTGACCGCAGGCAAGTCCGCTGATCATCTGATTTACAACTGCTTGAAATATGGAAGCTGCGATATCCGCAGTATTGGCTCCGTCGTTAATAAGGGGCTGAATATCTGTCTTGGCAAATACACCGCACCTTGAAGCGATCGGATAAATCATTGTGTGCTCTTTGGCCGCTTCATTAAGTCCTTCCGCATCTGTATGAAGAAGGACTGCCATCTGGTCGATAAAAGCTCCGGTACCGCCGGCACATGCACCATTCATCCTCTGCTCGATAGTCGACTCAAAGAATGTGATCTTGGCATCTTCACCACCCAGCTCTATAGCGACGTCAGTCATCGGGATAATGGTCTCGATGGCCTTGCTGCAAGCTATCACCTCTTGTTCAAACTTTATTCTCAGTATCTGAGCTAATGCCATGCCGCCGGAACCGGTAATTACGGCATTTACTTCAATGTCGCCAAGCTCATCCTCCATATCACCGAGAAGTTCGGCAACTTTATCAAAAACATTCGACATATGACGCTCATATTTCGAATAAACGATATTATTTGAATCATCAAGAACGATTAACTTAACCGTAGTTGATCCAACATCAATACCTAATCTCATATGTTACACCTAAAAAAGTCCCGATAGAGTATCGAGACGTCCCCTTACTCGTATCCCTAAATTAAAATGGGCAAACTATAAGCCGGGTTCTGTATTTGACGATCATCCATCTAGAACAGCTATTGCTAACTGCTTCAAGCGACTTACCTACCGGCTGCGACGGGCCGTCGCGTTTTATGCCTATCTTAGTCTTGCTCCGGATGGGGTTTACACGGCCATCATGTCTCCACGATGCCGGTGAGCTCTTACCTCACCATTTCAACCTTACCACGGCATTACCCGTTTCGGCGGAATGTTTCTGTTGCACTCTCCCTATAGTTACCTACGCCGGACGTTATCCGGCATCCTTGCCCTGCGGAGCCCGGACTTTCCTCATGGTGCACAGCACCATGCGATCATCCAGTTTACCCATTTCAGAATATAATAACACAAATACATTGTGTAAAATACGTAGTAATTGTGATGAATCTATTTTAATTCATTATTGACAATTCTTGTATTATTAATAAGTTCATTAAAGAAGTTTAATGATATCAACAGCAAAATTAGCCACCCTATGTATCCCTGTGCCGGGTACAGAACACCTACAATATCTTTAAAATCAGTTAGCCCGAGGACAAATCCGATGACAGCGCCGACAATCAGCACGTACTTTTTATACTTGCCCTTTTTTATGGTAGTGCTAAATCCGTAGTATGTGCTGCATGAAGTCTGATAAATCGCTCCCATGAGGGCAACTGCATATATATAACCAAATTTTCTATTGACTAAAGACGCCCATCCCACCATCGGAAGTCCTAATGTGCTCGAGTACTCCGGCCCCTTTAGAAGAACTGTCAGGAGCATCAGTGTAAGTCCGGTGAGAAAAGCTAACCCTAATGCTGCACCAAGATATGCATGTTTTGAGTTCTTGGCATTCACTGCAGAGGATCCGGCCATTGCGATCATACCGAGCGAATTATATGACAAGAACAGCAACGCGGACAGCTGCCAATTAGGAGATATGCCTCCGGGTTTGAAGGATTTACCCGCAGGAGCGTCTGTATGAACTGACAGAACCAATATAATCGCTAATATGCAGATAGCAAACAGCATAGGTACAAATCTCTTGAATACTTCCGATACTCTGGAAAAATCACCGAGAACTGTCAGCAGTGTAAGCACAGTGATGATTCCCCCGCCAATCCACTGAGGTATACCGAAGACCTGATTGACTAGAGCACCGCCGGCAGATGACATAGCGATTAGCATGGTGTAGTAGATAAATGCTAATATCACACCTATTGCCTTTGAGAGTCTCACGCTTTTGAAAGGAGATATCAATTCCCCGAGCATTATGGTGTTCTTGGAGATCGCAACATAGTTGAGCATGGCAGCTATCAGCAGAAAGCCTATTCCATTTAGAATAATTCCAATATATCCCTTGCTTCCAAATATGCCGAAAAATTGCCAGCATTCTCTGCCGGAGGCAAATCCGGCACCCATAATTACGCCTACATACATCGTGGCAACGCCGATAAAATTAAGTCGCTTATTCATCTATCTCACCCTTTAATTCACGCAGGTATTTAAGCTCGGACTTCACAAGTCTAATGCGATTGCCATTATCTTCTCTGCTTCTGCGCAGGTTATTAATCTCCTGAACATGGTTATTTATAGCATGTTGAAGACGATTCAGAACTACTCGCTTTTCGCTTTGCAGTATAACCCTCGGGTATCTCCAACGAATGTCCGATTTGCTATAGGGCAGCTCTCTTATTGTGAATAAACCGGAATATTTATCCGTCAAACATATCTCTCCTCTGAGCGCGACAATAACTTCACACGAGAAATTTCCCTCCATGACGAGCAAATCCGTAATAATGTCGAAGCCTTTTTCATACAGGAAGCTCCTGACACAGCCACTGTTATTTCTAGGCTGCAAAATCAGCTTTTTGAAACTGTACAGCTTATCAGTCTCCGATAATATATCAACTATCGTAAGTCCACCGAGGCCAGCTATTATAACATCATCTACTTCACCGGCTTTAATAACATCAAGTCCGTTACCAACCCTAAATGCAGATTCCGGCATGACTATGTTGGCATTTTGAAAGCTGGATCTAGCCTTGGATAGCGATTCTTCACTTATGTCACACATAATCACTGACGGTGAAGTCTGACTTTTGTATAGAATTAACGGGACATAGGCATGGTCAGTGCCTATGTCCGCAACAGTCTCACCTTCAGCGACAGCTGCGCAAATAGCTTTGATTCTGTCACTAGCCTTCATATTTACTCCAAGTAATCTCTAAGCTTCTTGCTCCTGCTCGGGTGGCGAAGCTTTCTGAGAGCTTTAGCTTCAATCTGTCTAATACGCTCTCTGGTAACATTAAACTCTTTACCGACCTCCTCGAGTGTACGCGGTCTGCCGTCCTCGAGTCCGAATCTTAGCATCAGTACCTTTTTTTCTCTCTCTGACAGTGTGTCGAGTACCTCCATAAGCTGTTCCTTGAGCATCGAATAAGCTGCAGCCTCAACCGGTGCCGGCACATCATCATCCGGAATAAAGTCTCCGAGATGGCTATCCTCTTCTTCGCCGATTGGGGTTTCAAGCGAAACCGGGTCTTGCGAAATTTTCTTAATCTCTCTAACCTTTTCCACCGTAATACCCATTTCCTTAGCGATTTCCTCTGAAGTTGGTTCGCGCCCTAGTTCCTGCAGCAGCTGTCTGGAAATTCTAATCAGCTTGTTGATAGTCTCAACCATGTGCACAGGAATTCTGATCGTTCTGGCCTGGTCAGCAATCGAACGTGTAATGGCCTGTCTAATCCACCAAGTTGCATAAGTCGAAAACTTATAGCCTTTGGTGTAATCAAATTTGTCAACGGCTTTTATCAGTCCAAGGTTGCCTTCCTGAATCAAATCGAGGAAGCTCAGACCTCTATTGAGGTATCTCTTAGCAATGCTGACGACCAGACGGAGATTGGACTCGCAGAGCTTTTTCTTAGCATCTTCGTCTCCCTGTTCCATGCGGATTGCGAGCTCTCTCTCCTGTTCTCCGGTCAGCAGCGGTACCTTTCCGATCTCCTTGAGGTACATTCTGACGGCATCATCGGTAGGAAGAGATTTAGGAACTGTAGCATCAACATCGATCTCTCCGTTGTTTTTAAGCACAACCCCATCAGCTGAGTCATCCTCATCCTCGACATCATCAAGCTCATTGCCATTAGGCTCCCTAGTGTCGACAATACTGATGCCGTTCTTCTCAACCAGATCATAAACCTCATCAATCTGGTCTTTATTGAGCTTAATCTTTGATAGATGCTCTCCAATTTCAGCAAGTGTAATCTCATTACCCGTGTTCTCGGAGAGCTTCATGATCTCCTCGACAGCCTGTTCAACGCGCTCATTTGCAGTTGCTTCGCCTGTTTCCTTTTTTGGCATGTTCTACCTGACCTTTCTTCTTTTAGTTTCTATATCTTGTAGCTGCAGCGCAAGACGTGAGATCTCTTCTTCATTTCCCAGCTTCTCTGCGACTGCAATCGCGTTTTGAAGCTCTATTATCTTTTCCCCATATTGCATCTGCATATACTTGACGTAACATTCTCTATAGTACGAAGCTTCATCCGCACCTATTCTTATATTTGAGAGCAGGTTCCGAAGCTTCTTTTCATCCTCAGGATCCACTTCTTTATATACATCCTCTATCCGTATTTCCGAAGCAGCTTTTCCACTGATTAACTTCTCGGCAATCTCAAAAAACTGCTGGCCTATGCCGGTTCTGAACTCAATGCCGTCCTCAGCAAATTGCCCGAGAAAACGCGCATCCCTTGTCAGCAGATAGAGTAACGACAGTTCTATGCGCTCGTCATTACTGTATTTTAAACGAATGCGATCTTGTCTGTCAGAAAAGCGGTTATTGTTATATCCGTATCTTCTTGACCCTTCAGCTGAAGCAAGCTCCGTGTGAATTGCATGCTCAGAGATATCAAACTCTGTAGCCAATTTTTTGATATACAGATCCTGTTCGACGGCTCCGAGCTTTTTGAGAATAGGCACACAACTGCGCACGTACTCAATCAACTCGAGATTGTCGTCAAGGTTGAAATTCTTCTTAATCATCTCCAGTGAGAAATCAGTGGCCGGCAACGCCCCTGTTACCAGCTTTAAAAATTCCTCCTTGCCATATTTTTTGACGAATTCATCAGGATCCTTACCGCCTTTAATTTGGAGTATCCTGACGTTAGCGTGCACTGTGCGCATTACATCAATACCTCTGAGTGCCGCCTTGATACCGGCACTGTCGGAATCGTATGATAACACGACATTCTTGGTGTATCTGGTGATCAATTGGCATTGATTCTCCGTCAATGCGGTTCCAAGCGAAGCGACAACATTACGAACGCCACTCTGATAAAGAGAAATAGCGTCCATATATCCTTCGACCATCAGGACTTGATCGTCCTTTCCAATGTACTTTTTGGTGAAGTTTAGTCCGTATAGATTGTTCTTCTTGAGGAACACATCACTCTCCGAAGAATTGAGGTATTTAGGTATCTCATCACCAAGCGCCCTGCCTCCAAAGCCTATGATCTTACTCTGAGTGTTGAAGATAGGAAACATGACTCGTCCGCGAAATTTGTCATACAGACCTTTCTTGCCCTTATTGACAAGCCCCAGCTTGAGCATATCCTCGTCGGACACGCCTTTATCTCGCAAATAGTCATAAAGGTTATTCCATGAATTAGGCGAGTATCCCAGACCAAAATGGCGAATAGTGTCATCACTAAGTCCGCGCTTATGGATATACGTGTATCCAGGGTTAGCATGCTTCGTCAGATTATCAAAGAAAAATCTGGCAGCCATGGAGTTTATCTCGTAGTAGTGAGTCAAATCAACTTTCTTATGACCACCACGCTTAGGAAGCTCGATGTTGTACTCTTCTGCCAGCTTTTCGCATGCCTCCATAAATTCGAGGTTGTTATATCGCTGAACGAAGTGAATAACGTCACCTTTCTCTCCACAGCCAAAGCAGTTGAATATCTGTTTTTGCTCGTTGACCATAAAGGATGGTGTCTTCTCATTGTGAAAGGGACACAGTCCTTTGTAATTGCTACCAGCACGCTTGAGGGGGACTTCACGTCCGATGACATCTACAATATTGACTTTCGATTTAATCTCATCTACAAAATTGCTATTGAATGCCATAGTCTCTCCTTACTGCTCTAGGCTTGTGCGCAAAATAAATCATTATTTAAAATCTGTCCAGCCGCGAGGAACGAAAAGTTCTGAATATAGAGATATCGCATAGCGATCTGTCATACCCGCAACATAATCCTTAACTGCAATCCCGGTTCCATCCTCCGATGCAACCTCGCGATAAAGCTCGGGCATTTTGGCAGGATGCTGAACGAAATAATCATAGAGTGCAGTGATGACGACTTCGACTTTATTCATATCTTCCTCTTTCTTAACAAGTTCGCTGCAATATACATTATCAAACATATATTTTCGAAGATGTAAAAGCGCGTCGTTATAATCAGGGCTAAGCTTGATGACATCCTTCCCATCACTTGTTCTGGCGAGGTCCGTTATCAGATTATTGATGCGCATACTATGCGAATGACCGAGAATATCAAGATCCTCGGCAGGTAAATCTGCAGCACTGATAACATTGCTGCGAATCGCATCGTCAATATCGTGATTAATATAGGCGATTCTGTCGCTAATCTTGACGATCTGACCTTCCAGTGTGATAGGGATTACTGCACCGCGATGATTCAGAATCCCGTCCCGTACCTCCTTTGTAAGGTTAAGCCCTATTCTTTTGGCAGTACATTCAAGGCGCTCGACTGTTCGCAAGCTCTGCTCGTTGTGACGGAAGCCACCCTCGTGAATGCGGTTGAGCACATCCTCGCCGTTGTGACCGAATGGAGTGTGCCCTAAATCATGACCCAGAGCAATCGCCTCGGTCAAATCTTCGTTGTAATTGAGAATTCTGGCTATAGTCCTCGCAACCTGGGCAACTTCAAGGGTATGTGTTAATCTCGTCCGATAGTGGTCTCCTTCGGGTGCGAGAAATACCTGAGTCTTGTGCATAAGCCTCCGAAATGCCTTTGAATGAATAATTCTATCACGGTCACGTTGATAGTCCGTACGGAAGTCGCACTTTTCTTCGGGAACCTCTCTGCCGGCGGATGCCAGAGCTTTGGATGCTCTTGCATCGAGCAGTTCATATTCACGCTCTTCAAGCTCTTGTCTTAATAGCATCTATCCCTTTACCCCTGTGTGTCCAAAACCGCCTGCACCGCGTTCAGTATCATCCAGTTCTTCGACTAAAACCGGCTCAACTCTCTCATAAGCGGCAATTACAAGCTGAGCAACTCTGTCTCCGTTATGAACAGTAAATTCTTCACTTCCAAAGTTTATCATCGGTATCTTGAGCTCACCTCTGTAATCGGAATCGATCGTACCGATGCTGTTTACAAGCCCGATCCCATGCTTAATGGCAAGTCCCGACCTAGCCCTAACCTGACCTTCATAGCCTTCCGGAATCTGTATGAAAATACCGGTAGAAATTAAGCGTCTCTCCATAGGAGCCAGTGTAATGGATTCATCCAGATAAGCCCTGAGGTCCAGACCTGAAGCTCCGTCGGTAGCGTATCCCGGCAAAACACCGCTCCTTGAAATAACTTTCAGCTCCATAATTAATGATATCCTTTCTGTTTTATCGTTAGCGCTTCGACGATAAGTACGAAGTATACAGTAGCAAACTCATATATTTAACGGTTAATTTTTACCCGTAACATTAATTATGCTATATGAATCGTAATCAGCTATCATGTACTTGATAGCGTTAATATCGTCGAGTGTGATACGTTCAATTGTCTGAAGCACTTCAGAAGGTGAAATACACCGACCATATGTGAGCATATTTCGCCCATTAAATATCATCAGGCTCTGTACACTTTCCTGACTGAATATAAATCCGGACTTGAGCTGCTCCTTTGAGCTGTTGAACTCCATTAGGCTGATATCATCACCTTTGAGCCTGTCCAATTCTTCTCTGATAGCATCGAGAGCTTCCTGTGTTCTTTCCTTTGCAACTCCGGCCGAAATGATGAATACTCCAATATGCGCATAGAAGCCAGTCATGGCATAGACTGAATATGCCAGCCCTTTCTTGACACGGACATTTTGCATCAGACGCGAGGACATGCCTCCCCCCAGCAGATTGGATAAGAGCATCATCGGATATCTTCTGTCATCATCCGCCGGAAACAGCCTTACGCCCATAGCCAAATGCGACTGTTCAATCTCCTTGCGAATCTCCAGATAGCTGCCATCAGGAACCTTGGATATATTCTTGACTGTACTGTCTGCTCTGTGCTCCTTGAGGTTGTAAAACTTTTCGGCAAAGTACCCTATCACCTCCGCCTTGTCAAACGATCCCGCTATCGATACTACAATCTCGTCTCTTGTGTAGTGATTAAAATAGTACTCATTTAGCTTGTCATGATCAAACGAAGACACAGTTTCCTTGGTACCAAGCACCGGATGCGCCATTCTCATCCCCACATAAATACTGTCTTCAAGCATGTCAAACGCAACATCGTCAGGATCATCAGCATTCATGTTGATCTCTTCAACGATTACAAGCTTCTCCTTCTCAAGCTCGTCTGCCGGAAACGTCGGATGGCAGATCATGTCGGTAAGCACATCTGCTGTCGCACGAAAATGTTCATCAAGGCATTTTACATAAAAGCAGGTGGCTTCCTTGCCTGTAAAAGCGTTCGTCTGACCGCCCAGACTGTCGATTTCGTTGACGATATCGAAGTGACTGCGGTTTTCCGTACCTTTAAAAAGCATATGCTCGATAAAATGAGATATCCCCTGCTCATCGTCATTCTCATTCACCGAGCCGTTGTTGCACCATATACCGATGGATAACGATCTCACTGAATCCATCGAATTTAGTATTAGTCTAACGCCCGAATCGAGCGCAATAACTTCCAGCATATGTCCTCCTAATTGTATTCAGCCTCTATGATGTCAGATACCTTGACCGAGTATGAATCTCCGACATATTGATATGCATCGTCAAAATTGTAATTACATTCGTCTCCTGTGAATCTCGATGCGCTCAAGTTGTATCGCGCATCCCTCACATTGAGTTCAATTCCCGACTCCTCGTCATGCACGTGATCCTCGAGTACGTACCAGCGTCTAAAATCATATATCGCTTGAGCGAGCGAAGAATAATCTTCATCCGTCATATATTCGTTGAAATTTCCCATTATACTGAGCTTTGCGGTATCGATGGTCACATACAGTTCGGCAAGCTCATCCGGGATTACCTTGTTCCATTCGTCAAAGTATGATTCTAACATATCCGCGAGTTTTTCGAGCTCTATTTCCTTCAGCAAGGCTAAAATGAGATCACTGTCTATCATTTCATCTGCTTCCAACAGAGCTGACAGATTTTCGTAGTACTCGAACTCGTCGGGAGACTCAATATCCAATATTTCGTACAGCTTATCTCTGTCCATTAATTCACCTTTAAAATGATTTATGCTATAATGATACATCGTCAATTATAGCATAAGGAGTTAACTAAATGAATAAATACGAATCAAAAAACCGCTCCGAGATAGCGGCTTATGATAAATGGAATATTGAAGCTATGTATCCTGACGAATCAAAATGGGACGAGGATTTAACCTCCGCCCTAACCGAAAGTCAGGAATTCTCATCGCTTAGAGGAACGATTACATCATCCGCTTCGCATCTGCTGAACGCTCTCGACCTGTATGTCGATATTATGCGCAAGGCGGAAAATGCTTTTGTATACTCTCGCATGCGTCATGATGAGGACAATGCAAATTCAAAATACACTGAGATGAACAGCAAATCGTTATCAGTTGTAGCTCAGATATCAGCCAACCTGTCATTCTTCACGCCTGAACTCCTCGAAACCGACAAGGAGACTATTGACCGCTATGTCGCAGAGCTATCTGAACTCAAAGTTTATAAGTTTATGCTCGATTCCATCATGATCAGCAAACCGCACGTTCTCTCATCTGATGAAGAACGAATAATAGCGCAGCTGAGTGAGACGGCAAAAGCCCCGGACGAGATATATACGATGTTCAGCGATGCCGACTTAACATTTGGCACTGTTACAGATGATGACGGCAATGAGGTAGAGCTAACCCATGGCAATTACGTACAGCTCATGGAGTCGGAAGATCGCAACGTGAGAAAGCAAGCTTTTGAATTGCTTTATGGACGATATAAGGAATTTAACAATTCCATTTCGGTTATGTACAACTACAACGTCAAGCATGATGTGATTATGTCACGAATGCGCAAATATGAATCAACTCTCGACAGTGCGTTGTCTGGCGAATGCATCCCTATCTCCGTATACGAGAACCTTATTGATGCAGTGCACAGAAGCTTACCGGCTATGCATAGATATATGGAGCTCAGAAAGCGAGCCCTTGGGGTAGACGAGCTTAAAATGTACGATGTATACAGACCTCTGGTTAAACCCGAAGGCCTCAAGTGCAGCTTTGAAGAGGCTGTTGATATCGCATGCAAAGCACTCGCTCCTCTTGGTGAGGAATATGTCAGCGTGCTTCGCAAGGGCTTGACTGAAGAGCGCTGGGTGGATGTCTATGAGAATAAAGGCAAGACCTCGGGAGCATATAGTTTTGGCTCCTATGATAGCTACCCATACATTTTGATGAATTACAGCGGAGATCTCAGAGATGTGTTTACGCTTGTTCACGAAGGCGGGCACTCGATGCATTCGTATTACACGCGCAAGGAACAGCCATATATATATGGCAGTCATTCGATTTTTACTGCCGAGGTTGCGAGTACAGTGAATGAAACTTTGCTTATTCACTACTTGCTTCAGACCTCTGAATCTGACGATATGAAGAAGTATCTTGTCAACTTCTATATAGACGAATTTAAAGGGACTCTATTTAGGCAGACTATGTTTGCCGAATTTGAAAAGTTAGCCCATGAGCTTGTAGAAGCCGGCGGTTCGCTCACTGCAGAAACGCTGAATAAGGAGTATGACAAGCTCAACACTATGTACTACGGTTCTGCTATCGAGCACGATGACCTTATACAGTACGAGTGGTCGAGGATTCCACACTTCTACCGTGCGTACTACGTATATCAGTATGCAACAGGCTACTCTGCAGCAAACGCTATCGAAAACAGAATCCTCAACGGCGGAGAAGCAGAGCGCGATGATTATTTAAAATTCCTGACAACAGGAGATTCTAACCATCCTATAGAGCTGCTCAAGATTGCGGGCGTAGATATGAGCGCTGAGGAACCGGTTCTTTCTGCGTTATCAACATTCAATAACCTCGTTGCAGAGCTCGATGAGATGATCTAGATTGAGGGACTCAAATGAAACCGACAATGATATACATCTATAGTAATGATACGGGACTATCCAAGGCTACCAGAGCTGAGCTCGTTAAAGTTTTGGAAGCTCGTCAAATTGAAGTCGCTGATACGTACGACGAGTCAGTTGATTTGATTGCGTGCATTGGAGGAGACGGAACGTTCCTGAATTGCGCTCATGAGTGCAGATTGCCTGAAACTCCTATAATAGGAATAAATACAGGTCATCTCGGATTTTTTCAGGAGTTGATGCCCTCTCAGCTGGAGATGTTTGTGGAATATTTTGAACGCAGAGAATACACTATTGAAAAAATCAAGCCTATTAGAGCTTTGGTTACCGATAGAGACGGTGTGCACGAGCTTATCGGCATCAATGAAATACTTGTAATGGGGATGTACGCTAAACTTGCACACCTTGCCATCATCATGGATGATACTCCAATACAGGAGTTTATAGGTGATGGAATGCTGGTATCCACATCTGTTGGTTCTACGGCACACAACTATTCTCTTGGAGGCTCTCTGGTTGCACCACAGCTTGATGCTTTGCAGCTGACGCCTATGGCACCCTTGAACACCAGTGCATATAGGTGCTTTAGATCAAGCATACTCTACCCTGCTTCCAAAAAAGTACGAATGATTACTCGCAAAAGTACAGTCGGCGATAAGCTGCTGCTCGCTTATGACGGATTTACCAGAGAATTTAGCCGAGTTTCCAAAATTGACGTCACGCAGTCCGACAGCCAGATCCAACTGGTTAGGCTCCCGGGCTATGATTACTGGGAAAAGCTGAAGGGTAAATTACTATAAATAATGTAGAAAATACTATTAAAACAAGAGGAAATAATGGGAAAATACAATCACACCGTTACACAAGACGAGGTTGGACTCTCAATCAACCAGATTATCAAGGCCAACTTCAAATTCTCATCCAGATTTAAAACCAAGATGAAATATCAGCAGCTGGTTGATCTAAACGATATACAAACACCCGGATTCAAAAAACCTGAAGAAGGAGATGTGATTTCAATCAGACTGCCGCAAGAGACCAGTGATTTCCCGGTTGAGGATATTCCTGTCATTGTTCTGTATGAGGACGATGATCTGATGTTTATCAATAAACAGCCCGGTATTATAGTCCATCCTACCAAGGGGCATCCGCATCATACAATTGCAAACGGCATAATGAAATATATGCAGGATCACGATCAGAGTTATAAAATCAGGTTTGCGAACAGGATTGATATGGATACATCAGGTATTGTTATCGTAGCCAAGAACGCCAATGCTCAGAACGATATCTCACATCAGATGAGATCCAATACAGTACATAAGCAGTATATAGCTATAGTAAATGGGATTATCGATGAAGATGAATTTACTGTTCATGCTCCTATCGGCAGACCCAGAGAGGAGTCAATAAAGAGAACAGTTCTCGAAGAAGGCGGAAAAGACGCCATAACAGATGTACGTGTGTTAGAGAGATTTACAAATAACACATTAGTTGAGGTCACTCTCCATACGGGGCGGACGCACCAAATACGGGTTCATTTAAAGCATGTCGGCCATCCTATCACCGGAGACCGTCTATACGGCGGCGACGCACCGGGCCTGATGGAACGTCAGGCTTTACATGCGGCACAGATGACAGTTCGGCATCCTATGACAAAGGAGAAATTAACTGTAGAGGCGTCACTTCCTGAAGATATGAAAAATTGCCTGGCCATTCTAAGAAGCTAGAAGGCCGGGCATTGGCTTTATGCATCAATCTTTCTCAGGTTCATAATTGCCTGAGCTCTATCCTTTTGTTTAAATACTGCTGAACCGGCAACAAGAATGTCTGCACCATTGGCTATTAGTTTGGACGAATTTCTGTCACATACTCCTCCGTCAACTTCTATGGTGAAGTCATAAGTTTTTGAAGATCTGATATCCTTGAGCTTGGCAACCTTTGCCACAGTTTCAGGAATAAAGGTCTGACCTCCAAATCCGGGATTTACAGCCATAACCAGAACCAAGTCAACATGTGGGAGAACTGCTTCCAATGCAGAAACCGGAGTTCCGGGATTAATAGATACGCCGGCCTTCAGCCCTTGCTCCTTGATATGTGAAATCGTCCTGCATATATGGTAACATGCTTCGTAATGCACTGTGATGAACTCAGTGTTATCAGTTACAAAATCCTCTAAATACCGATCCGGATTTTCGATCATCAGATGAACATCATACGGTACAGTTGCGTATCCGTTGAGACTCTTCATAACAGCACTTCCAAAGCTTATATTTGGTACAAACGCACCATCCATCACGTCAACATGAATATAGTCACATCCGCTCCTGCAGATATCCTCAACCTCTGCGCCAAGCTTCGCAAAATCTGCGGCCAATATCGAAGGTGCTATTTTTGCCATCTCTTTACCTCTTCTAAAATCGCAAGATAAGATTCGTATCTGCTCTTAGCTATTTTACCCTCTGTAACCGCCTCCTTGACGGCACATTCAGGTTCTTGCACGTGAATACAATCTAGATATTTGCAGTACCCCTTGTATTCTCTAATCTCCGGAAAATACTCCCTGACGCTATACTTGTCAATCCTGGGCATATCAAGCGAAGTGAAGCCCGGCGTATCATAGAAATGAGTTTCAGCGTCCATGTTGAATATTTCCACGTGCCTCGTAGTATGACGACCTCTGGATGTCTTGTCGCTGATTGCTCCTGTCTCAATATCATTTCTACCAGTCAGATAATTCATAACGGTTGATTTACCGACTCCTGAAGGACCTGCAAGCGCAACGTTATTACCTTTGATAATTTTGTACAGCTCCTGTATTCCCTCTCCTGTCTTTCCGTTTACTGTAACGACCCGAAAAGCCCTATCATATGTCGAGACAAGCTTATTCAATTCATCATTAGAAACGAGATCCGGCTTGGTGATACAGATTATAACGTCGATTTTATTGTACAGAATAGCTGCCGTGAACTTATCGATTATAAAGGTATTAGGATTGGGCGACGCAGCTGCGAAAACTACCACCAGCTTGTCCAGATTAGAAACAGGTGGGCGCGAAAGAAAATTTTTCCTTTCGCGCACCTTGTTGATAATACAATCACCATCTTCATTTCTAAGCTCAAACTCGACAATATCTCCGACGTAAATGATGTTCTTTCCTCTCTTGAGATTTTTTCGCGCATTTCCTATTATCACGCTTTGACCATCATCTACATAGTAAAAACCGCCAATTCCCTTAACAACTCTTCCCAGCATACTATAACTTTGTACCGCTGCTTCCGCCGGAGCTGCCGGAGGATCCTCCGCCTGATGAAGGAGCTCCCTTGCTGACCTCGATATCTATAGTTTGCCCTTTTTCAAGCGAAGTGTTAGCGGCATACTGCTGCCACATAACATAGCCGTTTCCATAAACATTGCTTTCATCATACGTGATATTTCCAACGCTAAATCCGGCATTCCTTATAGCGGCTTTTGCCTCTTCCAGCGACTTACCGGTAACAGAAGGAACAGTTCCCTTGTCTTTACCTTTTCCGTCGCTTATTGTTATGTTAATCTTCGTTCCCTTATCAGCATTGCTGCCGGCGGCGGGATCCTGACTCAAGATAGTTCCCTCAGGCTTAGTCGATGTCTCTGACTTAACTATACCAAGCTTATATCCTGCTTTCTTGAGATCCTTTTCGACCTTCTTATAATTCTGGCCTACTAGATTAGGAACAGTTCCATCCTTTGAGCCCTTGCTTAAATTGACCTTGATCGTCGAGCCTTTCTTGGCTTCTTCGCCTCCTGCGGGATTCTGTTCAACTACATGACCCTCAGAAATCTCTGACGAATAAACAGCTTTCCCCTTTTCAATTTTGAAGCCGGCATCATCAGCTGCCTTTTTTGCTTCCTTGTATGTCATATCGGAAAGATCCGGCACCTTCGCTTTTCCTGAGAATTTTCCCGTTGCAAAAGCAACACCGAGAGCAATTAACAAAATCGCAGCTAAGGCAAGTGCAATTCTTATAATTTTCTTCTTGCGACTGCTATTGCCCTGCTTCTTATTCTTCTTGGCCTTTTTGCCTTTGCGATTTGACAGCAGCTCCTCATCCTCGGATGGGTCCTCCAAATCTGAACGTTTGCGTGCAACCTCGTTAGAGGCCTCGGCAAATATTGAATTCCCGACAACCTTTGTAACAAATTCTATATTGTCGAGCTCTTCGATAAGCTCATCAGCGCTATTGAATCTATTGGTCTGGAACTTGTTCGTAGCTTTGAGTACTGCTCGTTCAAGCGCAGGTGGAATTCCGTCTACATATTCATGTG
Organism: Mogibacterium sp. CM50; assembly: GCF_000293155.1. NCBI lineage: Bacteria > Bacillati > Bacillota > Clostridia > Peptostreptococcales > Anaerovoracaceae > Mogibacterium > Mogibacterium sp. CM50. Next base: position 146,488 of record NZ_ALNL01000044.1, read on the forward strand.
GAGGTACAATCTCTTCGTTGATATGCTTAAGCGCAATGGACACAGGATTATCTCCATCAAACGGAACTCTCCCGGTTAGCATCTCATACATAACAATACCAAGCGAATAGATATCGGAACGCTCATCTACGTAGTTACCTCTTGCCTGTTCAGGCGAGAAGTAGTGGACTGATCCGATAACCTTACTGTTAGTTGAAAGAGTTGCATCGTTAACAGCCTTGGCAATACCAAAATCTGCCAGCTTGGCAACACCATCGGAAGTGACCATGATATTATGAGGCTTGACATCTCTATGAATAATCTTATTCTTATGCGCGATTCTAAGAGCTGATGCAACCTGTTTAGTCAGGTCGATTACTCTGCGGTAGTCGAGCGGTGCTTCTTCAGCGATAATAGTGCTTAGATTTTTCCCCTCAACCAGCTCCATTACAATATAGTTGATATTTCCTTCCTTGCCGACATCATACACACTTACGATGTTGGGATGAGAAAGTCCGGCGGCGGCCTGCGACTCGCGTTTGAAATTCTCAACGAACGAAGCATCCTTTGTGAACTCCGGCCTCAATATCTTGATTGCGATAAAGCGATTCAGCAGTCTGTCCTTGCCTTTGTATACGACTGCCATACCACCATCACCGATTTTCTCTAGGAGTTCATAACGGCCAGATAGAAGTCTACTACTCATCTGATTCCTCCAACATATCGATGCAAATTACTGAAATATTATCGTTTCCACCATTTAGATTAGCGCGTTCAACCAGGCGTTCAGCGCAGTCCTGCATATCATCGCTCTCTTCAAAAATCTCAAGGATTTCCTTATCAGAGACTTCCTCATACAGCCCGTCACTGCAGAGCAATACTCTATCGTCCGGCTCCATGTATATGTTGAAGCAGTCAGGGTTGTTATATGCGTTGGCACCAATTGCTCTAGTGATCACGTTTTTCTTATAGTGATTATCGGCTTCCCTGCGCGTAATTGCTCCCATCTTGACGAGATCATTTACATAGGTATGATCATCTGTGATCTGATGAACCTCATCCTTGTGCAGGAAGTAAACGCGGCTATCGCCAACATTGCCGACATACAGGATCTTGTGATCTACATAGGCAAATACAAGCGTTGTCGCCATCCCTGCATACTCCGGCCTAGTGCTTGAAAGCTGCAAAATGCTCTCGTTAACAAAATTAACGGCGTTCTCGAAATAGACAAAGATAGCCTCGCTGCCTTCGACCAGCTCGATAGGGTTGTTATACACGTAGTCCGCCATGAAATCCAGCACTGCAGTACTTGCAATCTCCCCGGACTTATTACCGCCTACTCCGTCTGCTAACATAAAAAAATTGCTGTCTCTAAGTACCTTTACAGCATCCTCATTTTTGGGCCGCTTCATGCCCATATCTGTTAAATATCCTACTCTCATTAAAGTCTTACCACCTGAGTAAATTATATATTATAAACGATACTATTTCCGAATCTTACAATAGTAAAATCCTACTTGCTTATTATACGGTAAAATTGAATTGTATTCAATAACCCGTGCCTTTTCAAAGGAATCACACAGCTTTGCGACAATCTGTTCATTTTCCTTCTTATTGATTGTACAAGTCGAATACATAAGTGTGCCTCCCGGCTTAAGGTATCTATAAGCGTTTTCCAAGATCTGATACTGCAGCTTGTATAATTCAGGAAGCTCATCCAAATCTACCCTCAGTTTTAGTTCCGGCTTACCGGCGATTACTCCGAGTCCTGAACATGGTACGTCGGCTAGCACTTTGTCGAAGTATTCGTCAAAATCGCTTCTGTACACAGCAGCATCCGCCACCTCGGCATCAATACAGCCTAGCCCTAGACGAGCAGTTGTATCATTGATCAGCCGTATTCTATGCTCATGAATATCCGTTGCAATAATTACCCCTTCATCATTCATCATTTCGGCCATTGCAGCCGCCTTTCCGCCTGGAGCAGCACACAGATCCAGCACCTTATCCCCCGGCGCAGGATTGAATGATTCGATGCTGCGAAGAGATGAAGTGCTTTGTATTGAAAACATCCCTCTCATATATTCCGGCGTATTTACAACTTGGCCGTCTTCAACGATGATTCCATTTTGAGTAAGCTCATTTACAAATGCGACTATCCCTCTATCATGCAAGCGCTTCAGTAAATCGACTCTACCGCAAGCGTTAGAATTCCGGCGAATATTCAGTTCAGGTATATCATAGAGTCCTTTTATAATTTTTTCGATATCAGAGCTGCCATACTGCTTGCTGAGAAATCTGACCAGGTGATACGGAAACGAATACCCGTACGATATCTCTTTAAGCTTATCATCAGTACTTGAAATTACTAAATTTCCGCCGTCCCTGACAAATGCTCGGAGCACTGCGTTGATAAATCCCTTCTCCCCCGGCGTCATTCTCCCGGCTAGAGACACTGCTTCATTTACCGCTGCGTACGGAGGTACGGAATTCATCCGGGCGATCGCAAAGAATCCCATACGTAGAATGATTAAGGGCCTTTTTTTAATACTTTTTATTCCGTTATCAGCAAACCTGTTTATATTGGCATCTATCAGGATAGTATCGCGAATTACTCCTTTGGTCATAACGCGAACGAAGCCCTGCGAGGATACATCACTATCCCTGAGAGCTTCGTTAATTGCCAAATTTGAATATGCATCTTCTGCGTATACTTTGTACAATGCTGTATACGCAGCCTTCCAATTCGTACTCATTAGTCTCTGCTTCCTCTGATCAGCAGTACCCTTATGAGCGCAGCAGCTGCAGTTGCCAGGGCTGCAACATATGTCATAGCAGCAGCATGGAGAACTTTCTTGCTGCCCCTATAGTCTGCGCTATCGACAAGATTGAGTTCCTTCATCTGCTTGAGCGCTCGGCTGCTCGCATTAAACTCAACCGGCAGCGTAATCAGATGAAAGATCACCACAATTACAAAGCATAGCACCCCAATATTAAACAGCAAGGAACCATAGTTGCTTGTAGCAGATAAAAGCAGACCCAATAAAATCAGCGGCCACGAGGTGTTCTGTGCCAAATTCATGACCGGTACTAAAGCATTCCTCATCTTGACAGGGGCATATCCGACTGAATGCTGCACTGCATGTCCAACTTCGTGGCATGCAATACATATTGAAGCAACGGAAGCTTGATTGTAGATCTCGGCACTGAGATTTACAGTATTGCTGCGCGGATCGTAGAAATTCTCAAGCGCACTGCCTTCTAATATGTTTATTTGTACATGCTGCAATCCGTTTGCATCTAGCATACATCTAGCGGCTTCAGCTCCGGATATTCCTTTGCTGTTTTCAATTTTAATATAAGTTGAAAAAGCATTATTAATTCGTGCCTGAACAATCATCGTGTATATCATTGCCGGAATTAGCACGATCAACGATGAATAATATCCATTAAACATATACATATTCAAACTACCTCCAATTTACAGTCTATAAGCGCATCCCCAGGCGCATACCTACATCCAGACTGAAACCCCGTATGAAATCAGCAACCGGCATTCTCTTCTTTCCTTGTAGCTGAACTTCGTATATTTTCAGCGCGCCATCAGCACATCTGACAACAAACGAATCTCTGTCTACTTCTATAACCGTACCATAAGGAGCCTCGTCATCTACATCCTTTGTTGGAACGGCCTCGAATATTTTTAATATCTTATCGCCTACAGTTGTATAGGTTCCTGGCCAAGCCTTGAACGCACGGATCTTGTTATCTATTGATACTGCCGAAGCATTAAAATCAGTATAACCATCTTCTTTGCTAATCATGTGAGCGTATGATGACAGAGAATCGTCTTGTTTTGTGTAGGTTTCTTGACCCCGCTCTATCTGCTTGACAGCTTCTGCTGCAAGGTTGGCACCAAGCTCCGCCAACTCTTCAGACAATTCGACGATATCCTTGCGATCAATCTCAGTTTTGGCAGAACTGATCATATCTCCGGTATCGAGACTTGCTTCCATCTTCATAATTGTCACACCCGTTTCAGTCTTGCCATCAAGAATAGCATATTGCATAGGCGCTGCACCTCTATATTCCGGTAACAACGAGCCGTGTACATTGATACATCCATGTATCGGAATATCCAGCACCGATTGAGGAAGGATTTGACCAAATGCTGCTACGACAATCAGCTCAGGATTAATCTGTTTGAGCAGGTCTACAAACTCGGGATCATTCTTGATGCTAAATGGCTGTGCAACATCTATGCCGTGCACCAGCGCACACGCCTTAACCGGAGAGTATATTACCTTGCCTCTATTACCTTTGCGATCCGGTTGAGTTACAACCAGATCAATCTCGTGTCCTTCAGCAATCAGCTTTTGCAATGTCGGCACGGCAAATTGAGGAGTTCCCATGTAAACAATGTGCATCTACTTGTCTTCCTTTTCTTCCTTTTCTTTATTTTTATTCTCGCTCTCTTCAGCGATCTCAGCCATCATCTCGTTGTACTGCTCCGTTGTGTACACTTCCTCTGCGATATCCGGATATACAACACCATTTAGATGATCGTTTTCATGCATAATGCAAGTTGCCGCAAAACCGCTGAATTCATACTCATTAGTAGCTCCATCGAGATTCATAGCTCTCAGCTTAACTCTCTCAGGTCTCTTTAGCATTCCTATATAACCGGGCACACTGAGACATCCTTCTGCAGAATCCTGCTCACCATCCTTCTCCAAAATTTCAGGGTTAATCATCACGTAGACCTTCTCAAAATCCTCGAGCTCCGGTCTGCAGACGAAAATCCTTTTCATAACTCCGACCTGTGGAGCTGCAAGGCCTACGCCGTCAGCATCAACCATTGTTTCGATCATGTCCTCGCAGAGAATCTTTATTCTGTCAGTAATATTTTTCACGGGCTTGCACTGCTTAGTGAGGATTTCATCACCCCTGATTACAATCTTTCTAAGTGCCATGGTACTTCCTTTCTATCTACGCCCTATATTATACCATAAGGATTGATATCCATTTCAATATGACAAGTACTCTTATGTTTTATCATCATATCTCGGTACATCATGTACGCATTTACAAAGCCTTTCCTGCTGCCCTTAGGTGCCTTTATAAAAAAATACACTCTATTGCGTTCTGCTCCACCCCTTTGTAGGTCAAACTTCGGCTCATAGATTGTTGTGGAGGTCGGTAAATTCTTCATCGATAACAGGTATTTCCTAAAATCAGCTGCGTGTTCGAGCGTTGAGCTAACACCATTTTTAAGCTCTTTCTTATCTACAAAAGTAATAGATATAATATCAGAAAAAGGCGGATAATTCATGCGCTCTCTGTGAAGCAACTCAGATTCATAGAATCCGTCGTAATCACCGGTCGCTGCTTTCTTTATCGTATCATCATCCGGCTGATAAGTTTGAAGTACAACTTTACTGTCGCCACTAGCTCTGCCGGCTCGACCTGAAACTTGAGTGATGAGCTGAAATGTGCGTTCCGGAGACCTGTAGTCGGGGATATTTAATGATGAGTCGGCAAGTACTATTCCAACTAAGCCTACATTTCTAAAATCAAGACCCTTTGCCAGAATTTGTGTTCCCACAAGCACGTTTGTCTTTTTATTTCTAAACCTCTTGAGCAGAGCTTCGATCTCGCGCTTATTTTTTGCTGTATCAAGATCAAAGCGTTCAACCTTAGCTGCAGGAATCAGTTCGGCAATCGTTTCTTCCAGCCTTTCAGTACCGGTTCCGACATACGCCATATGTTCGTTTCCGCAGTCAGGGCATTTAACAGACACCTTAAATTTGCGGCCGCAATAATGACAGATAGCTGCATTTTCTTTTTTATGATACGTGAGCGTTATATCGCAGTCGGGACAAGTCATTGTGTAACCGCAATCCGGACACATGATCTGTGTAGAAAAGCCTCTACGGTTTAGAAACAAAATTACCTGCTCATTACTTGCAAGCGTTTCATCCATCGATGATAAAAGCGCTCTGCTTATCACTCCGGAATTACCTGCTCTCAGCTCTTCTCGCATATCGACGACTTGAACCTCCGGCATGATACTGGAGCCGATTCTATTCTTCATCTCGATTAACTGATAAATGCCCGACTTTGCTCTATTATACGAAACTATGCTTGGTGTTGCGCTTCCTAGAACCAGAGTTGCACCGTGCTGGCCGGCTCTCTTGAAAGCGACATCAACAGTCTCAAATTTGGGATTGTGGTCAGATTTGTATGTAGCTTCATGCTCTTCATCTATGACAATTACCCCGATATCTGATGCCGGTGCAAAAATCGCAGTCCTGGCTCCGATGACTACTTTTGCCTTCCCGGTTCTGATTCGAATCCATTCTGCAAGGCGTTCGCTTGTCTTGAGCCTGCTGTGCATGATGGCGATATTATCTTTTCCGAATCTTTTTGCAAACCTCTCCGCAATCTGCGACGCCAGTGCGATTTCCGGAACAAGAACTATGGCCGTTTTTCCCTTTTCCAGAGAACGTTGAACTGCACGCATATATACCTCTGTCTTGCCCGAATTCGTAACGCCATGAATAAGGAAAGTCTTGCCGGCTGCGTTATCAATAGAGTTGCAGATCTGTGTCAAAGCAGCCTGCTGCTCCTGAGACAGTTTAAGCGGCGACTCTCGATATTCAGTATCCCCGTTATCTGCATCCTGCGATGTATCCGGAATCCGCTTTCCGCCAACAACAAACATTTTGATTGCATCGATATACTTGACTCCGTATCTCGATCTCATCCATATTGCAGTATCAATGATTTCAGATGTTAAAGAACGATCTCTGTCGACACCGGAAACAGCTTTTATTTTATTCTCGTCAAGCTTGGGGAGCGTGTCAATTTTGACAACATAACCTTCGGAGCTCTTTGTGCGATTTGCAAAAGGAACATAAACCTTGTCGCCTACCGCGATATCATCTTGAGCCTTATAAGTAAAAAAAGAATCCGTATATTCACTTTTATTATCAATAACGACATCGATATATCTCATGAACACGAATCCTTTCTCTGATATTTTATTAGCTATCTATCGGAACATCTTACAGCAAAAAAACATTGTCATTCGCACAGGCCTCAATCATGTCCTCCGGCCATACAGAAGCCTGAACTTCTCCGATATGTGCTTTCTGAAGGAAAAACATACAAATTCTGCTCTGTCCGATTCCTCCGCCAATAGATAGCGGTACGTCGCCACTCAACACACTCTGGTGAAAGGACTGCTTAAGTCTGTCTTCCTTGCCGTCTATTTTACACTGGTACACCATAGCCTCTTTATCAACACGTATACCCATGGATGATAACTCCAGAGCGTCATCGAGCACATCGTTCCAAACGATGATATCACCGTTAAGCTCCCAATCATCATAGTCGGGCGCCCTACCATCATGCTTCTGTCCGGACGCGAGTACTCCGCCAATCTTCTTAATAAATACTGCACCATATTCTTTCGCAGCAAATCTCTCACGTTCCTTGGGCGTGTTGTCGGGGTATCTGTCCTCGAGCTCCTGTGTGGTGATGAAAGTTATTTCATTTGGAAGCTCTGTCTGAATATCTCTATATAGACGATTTACGTAGTCACCGAGATTTTTCATCGCATTGTAGATAGTTGTGACTGTCTCCTCCAGGTACTCTTCGGTGCGCTGATCAGCTCTGATAACCTTTTCCCAGTCCCATTGATCCACATAGATGGAATGTATGTTATCGAGCTCCTCATCTCTACGGATGGCATTCATATCCGTGTAAATGCCGTGTCCGGGAGCAACTTCATACTTTGCAAGTGCCATCCTCTTCCACTTTGCAAGTGACTGCACAACCTCGACTTCCTTTTCATCAATGTCCTTCACTGTAAAGTTTACTCTGCGTTCATAGCCGTTCAGATTATCATTAAGTCCGGTTTCCGGGAACACAAAGAGAGGCGCCGAAACACGCCGAAGCTGCAGACCGTAAGCCAGCTCCTGCTGAAAATAGTCTTTAATCTTCTTGATTGCCCTCTGCGTCTCAACATGATCTATGATTGGTTTATAACCCTTCGGAAGTAATAATTTGCCCATTTTATCTCAGTACCTTTCCATAAAAAATCTAAATTTATATTCATATTCGGCGTTACGGATATATCCCGGCTATTCGTGATTCTTCATCATAGCTCGAGCATATTCACAACCACAGAATTTCTGTCTATATAAACCGTATTTCTTGGATAATTCCACGCTTCTGCCAAAACCGTTCTTTTTCTTAAAGTCCATATCCAAGAACTTGACGTTTTTGGCGTCACCGATGGATTGTCCAATTTTCAGAATTGACGCATAATCCTTATGCGGACTAACGGCCATCGCTGTCGCGAAATAGTCCATTCCGAGCTCATTAGCCTTACGTCCCGTTTCTGCAAGCCTAAGCTCAAAGCACACATCACAACGCTTGCCACCTTCAGGCTCGTCGCACAGCGACTTTGTAACCTTTATGAAATCTTCAACCTTGTAATCTCCCTCGATATAATTTACATGAGTCATATCACGATACTCATTGTTAAAAGCATCAAGAAACTTAATCAGGTTGTCCTTACGCAAAAGATATTCTTCCTGATCCATTATATTTGGATTATAATAAAAAACGGTTACATTGTAATCAAAGGCCAGGCGTTCAACGCACGTCGTAGAACACGGTCCGCAACATGCATGCAACAGAATGCTCGGTTTTCTGTCAGCCAGCTTCACATTGAGGTAAGCGGTTGACCTATTGGGTTGAAGCTCATTAGTGCAAAATCTCACGTAGGTATCGCATTTTTCTTTCATCGGATTTACCTCTTTTTGCAAATTATCTATTAATTATACAGAAATCTCTTGTTGTTTTCTAGTAAAAATGACATATTGTAATAAATACAACTTATTTATAAACCAGTTTGGAGCTTCAATTGAAATTGATTAAAGAAAATAGAATTTACTCAATAGGCACATATCTCAAGGAACATTTCGGGAAGAAGATGGTAAAGCTTTCCATCGAAGCCGGTTTTACCTGCCCCAATCGCGACGGCTCTGTCGGATATGGAGGGTGCAAGTTCTGCTCTTCAGGAGGCTCTGGCGAACTAGCATCAAATATACGAGATCAGATAGAATTGCTCAAGAATAAGTGGCCTAATGTGGGATATCTGGCCTATTTCCAAAGTCACACCAATACTTATGCGCCGGTAGATATTTTGAGAGAGAAGTTTTACGCGGCACTATCGCATCCCGAAATCGAAGGAATTGCAATAGCAACAAGACCGGACTGTCTCTATGATGATGTACTGGAGTTGCTTTCAGAGATTAACAAAGAACACTTTATGTGGGTTGAACTGGGACTTCAGTCAATTCATAATGCTACACTGGATTCGATGAATATTGGATACCAGCTATCCGATTATGATAGAGCCGTCTGCGAATTAAGAAAAAGAGGAATCAAGACAGTTGTACATCTCATCCTCGGCCTTCCTGGCGAAACACAAGATGATATGTTGAGTTCTCTTGACTATGTTTGCAGCAGTTCGATATTTGGCATAAAACTACATCTGATGAATATCGTTCGATCTTCCCCGCTATATCAGGAAATGCCTGACTACGTATCTTTTAATAGCATTGAAGAATATGTGGATTTAGTTATTCGTATGATAGAACGCATTCCTCCTCATGTAACAATTCATCGCTTAACTGGCGATGTTCCGAGAATGCTGCTGGTTAGTCCGGAGTGGAGCTATAAAAAAAGGACAATCCTCAATTCAATTAACAACGGATTGCGCGCCAGAGACACATATCAAGGCGCAAAGTTCGCAGAAAAAACAAATAATCAGAATCAAACCGGATAACAACATCAGTGTTGCTACCCGGTTTCGGCTTGTTATTAAATTTAAGAAGAGCGTATTGACTATCGGGTAAAACGCTCAACCAATAATCATCGATCACTAGTGTGGTAATGATGTCGACGCAGGCATATTGCTAAACACCGGAATTATAAATACGAGAGATTCATTTGTAATTCCATATGCGCTGTAGCTGTTCTTAGTCGAAATCGACTCAGTATATCCGGCAGAAATATTAGTCATATACTGGTGAGTTCCTACTCTGCTCGGGCCGTTGGCAACGTTAAACTTCTGGAAGTATACGGAATTCTGACCCTTCTTGATGTATCCGTTGGCGATGAATTTAGCACCGCCGAAAACTGCCTTTTCCTTTGAATCCCAACCCTGGCTTTTAGCATATTCCATACCTCTCATCACCGGATTAGCATCGGAATATGCTCCTATATTATATGGGTTATAGTAGGTTTTGCCTAAGTACGTATATCCGGTTATTGCGATACTGCCGCCTCCGGTTTCCTGTCTTGCACGAGCTGCAAGTGCGATTGGACTCATACCGTTTTGCTGACCAGCATTTACGAACCAACCCGGCATGAATCCGTTACGTTCAAGTGCTGTTCCCGAGAGGATCTTAGATACCGCTGCATTGGATTGATATGGTTGATATGAGAGATCTTCAAACATGAAGATATTGTTCTCGTTTATAAAGTTACGTGGATCCATGTAGTATCCGATAACTTCAGTGTTAGCATTGAACCATGTTGATCCGTCCTTAGGAATATATGTTCCAGATGCTATGAACTTACCTGTTCCCTGAAGCGAATCTATTCCGACTACAGTAGGCTGAGCATTTGTCGAACTTTCCTGCGCAGGTGCGTCAGCTTCCCGCCCCTCATATTTCTGGTCGCTAAGCGTAATCCAATTAGATGCAGCATAATAGGTTCTTCCCTTATACTGAAGTCTATACCATGTGTAGTTTGCAGAGCTGATTGCACCCGTAACAACTACATCGGTATTCTTGGAGAATGTTCCTGCTGGCACACCGGACAAATCATACGAAGCCCTATAGTTCAAATAATCGCGAACCTTACCACTAACGCTTGCATCGTCGGATTTCACATCAGCAGCTGCTGATATCGAATCAACAGGAGCATAGTATACCTTGCCGCTAACTGCAATCTTATACCAGCTTTGATTATCAACATTCTTAACTACAGAAATAATAGTTACGCCCTGTCCATTTGCAATCTTTCCAACTTCTTTGAAGAGATTTGATGGTCCCATCCGATAGGTTGCTTCCTGCTTTACAGTTCCATATACAGAACCGTTATTATTCAATGCCTTAGGTGTCTGTGCCGGCTGAGTACCACCTGCTGTGTTATCAACTTGAACAAAATTGCCGCAAATATATGCGAAACCGTTGTTATGTTTAATCTTGTACCAGGTTACTCCGTCAGCAGCCTTTGCTGTCAAAACAATGGAAACTTTGTTGCCGGTATTAGCACCTCCGACTCTGCTATAGCCTGTGCCGGCACCTTTTCTTATATTAGTGTATCCACCCTTCACAGTTCCGGATACTTCATTTGAATAATTCTCATTAGTAACACTGTTCTGAATGTATCCAATCTGCCCTGACGCAGTCTTTACGTGTACATACTTCGCATCATCGCTACCTTTATTCTCAGCGAATACTTCATCGAGAAGCACAAGCTCTGTATTGGCATTAACCGAACCTATCGTACTTGCTCCCGCTTTAGCTGCATTGTATAAAGGTCTTGCTTGATTATTTGCTTTGAAGCTGTATGAGTTTACATCTCTGTAAGATAGAGGGTATGCTCCATTAATGAGCGAAACACCATCTCTGCTCTCTTTAGCCAGCGCAGTATTCCAATCTATGCCGGTATTTTTCGCTACGAACTTCCAGTTAGGATGTGCAGCGTGAAGCGCTCTCAACTTAACCTTATAATCCTCCGGAAAAGCAGCTATAGAGCTTTCAAAATCGCCCTGTGCAGTCTGATTATCGGAAGGCTGACCGTTCTGGGAATTCCCCGGTGTCGGTTGTATGCCGGGCTTATTCTGTGGAGTTGTAGTACCGGTATTGCTGGATGTTCCGCCTTCATTGCCGGAAAAAATACTGCCGGTTATATTTACCCACGAAGCACACACAAAATTATACCCGCCGTTATATTTAATCATGTACCAGTTAACATTGGAGTTGTTGGCCTTGGCCTTTAATAACACTGTCAGATTAACATTAGCTCCAAATGTTGTAGACCGCTTGAAGCCGGTACCCGCACCCAGTCTGCTGTTAAGAGCCGCGGTAGTTCTTCCTGTAACAGCGGAATATTCTACCCTGTTAACAAAGTCAGATCTGATGTAGCCGCTCCTTCCTCCGTATTTTATATGGTACCATCTATATTTAGCATCCCCATTAGAATTTGACGTAAACACAACATCTGTTATTGTAACTCTCCTTTTGTTGGAGATCCCCATTACTTTGCTTGTTGAAGTAGATGCGCCTGACCTCACGTTGACACCGATGCTTGAATTGACATATCCGGTAGCATTCTGAACAGACTGAGCATCTACGTCAGTGAAGCAAAACGCAGCTATAATAAGTGAAAAGATGAATACCGCCAAACAATAATTAAGTTTTTTCCTTAAACTGTTATTCATTAGCTCCTCTTTCTTAATAAATATATTCATTCGAAATCGATAAATTACACAAAATTGCGCGAACAGACACGCCACTTTTAAATATGATAACAAATTATGAATATCATTTAAAGAAATTGCAGGCTATAACCGTTGAAATTTCAATATTTAATATGAATATGGCAGTGCAAAATTAATAAAAGATAACAAAAACACAATATATAAATATAATTAAAATTAATAAGCCAATATATAGAATATTTATAGAAAACAAAAAGAAGCCGAAAAGCTTCCTTTAATAATGGTGCCCAGACTCGGAATCGAACCAAGGACACAGGGATTTTCAGTCCCTTGCTCTACCAACTGAGCTATCTGGGCATGTAAACTAAATAAATAATGGTGGGCCATCGGGGACTTGAACCCAGGACCTGCCGGTTATGAGCCGGACGCTCTGACCAACTGAGCTAATGGCCCAAAAATGGTCGGGGTGGCAGGATTTGAACCCGCGGCCCACTGGTCCCAAACCAGTTGCGCTACCAAGCTGCGCTACACCCCGTTAACATTGGCAGGGGCAGAAGGACTCGAACCCTCGGCACGTGGTTTTGGAGACCACTGCTCTACCAACTGAGCTATACCCCTATGGTATATTTATTAATATGGCGGAGAAGATGGGATTCGAACCCATGCGGCCCTAATAACGAACCCTAACGGTTTAGCAAACCGTCCTCTTCAGCCTCTTGAGTACTTCTCCAAAAGCTACGACAAAATGATCCTTGGCGGAGAGGGTGGGATTCGAACCCACGGTCCCTTTCAGAATCACTGGTTTTCAAGACCAGCTCCTTAAACCACTCGGACACCTCTCCGGATGCTGCAAATAATTTGGTGACCCATCGGAGATTCGAACTCCGGACACCTTGATTAAAAGTCAAGTGCTCTACCACCTGAGCTAATGGGTCACAATGGCTGGGGTAGCGGGACTCGAACCTGCGAAATCACGGAGTCAAAGTCCGTTGCCTTAACCACTTGGCTATACCCCAAAATCATGACTTCTAGTTCGTCTACTTAACCAAATTAATTCCTAAAAAAATGGTGAGCCCACAGGGATTCGAACCCCGGACACACGGCTTAGAAGGCCGTTGCTCTATCCAACTGAGCTATGGACCCGCAAAAGCAAAAAATGGAGCGGATGATGAGAATCGAACTCACGCTATCAGCTTGGAAGGCTGAAGTTCTACCATTGAACTACATCCGCAAAATGGAGCGGAAGACGAGATTCGAACTCGCGACCCTCGCCTTGGCAAGGCGATGCTCTACCCCTGAGCCACTTCCGCACATATATTGGTCGAGGGAGATGGATTCGAACCATCGAAAGCACAGCTAACGGATTTACAGTCCGCCCCCTTTGGCCACTCGGGAATCCCTCGAAAGCTGGAGCTGATGGAGGGAATCGAACCCCCAACCTGCTGATTACAAATCAGCTGCTCTACCGTTGAGCCACATCAGCATATTTACTAAATTGGCGACCGGGAACGGGTTCGAACCGTCGACCTCCAGCGTGACAGGCTGGCATTCTAACCAACTGAACTACCCGGCCAAAATATGGTGGACGCTATAGGGCTCGAACCTATGACCCTCTGCTTGTAAGGCAGATGCTCTCCCAGCTGAGCTAAGCGTCCATAATATTTGTTTGTCGCACTAGAGTTTATAACCTCAAATCTCCAATTTTGTGCCTACAATTTCACTCAACTGCGTTACTTATACTAGCACAGCTATTCTGTGCTGTCAATCACAATTTTTGATTTTCTCGCCTCCTCATCTACAAGGTTACATACACCGGATGTAACCTCTGTGACGACAGATATAATTTCCTCTCTATGAGCTTTATCGCCACTTATTTCCAAAGTGACCATATCAGTGTACTCTATTTTATCAATCTTGAAAAGCCCTGATTTTGAAAATTTTTCAATTTGTGACAAATGATTATACGGAATCTCATATTTTAACGAAACTGATTCTCTAACCTCACAGAGCTTAGCCTCGTTAAGAGCTAACCTGACTGCCGCTGTGTATGCGCGCATCAAGCCACCAGTACCGAGTTTTATTCCGCCAAAGTATCTTGTAACCACAATAACAAGATTGGTTAAACCGCTATCCACAATCATGCGAAGAACCGGTGCGCCGGCAGTCCCCTGTGGCTCACCATCTTCGCTCGACCATTGCATCTCTTGTTTATTTCCAATGACCAGCACCGGTACATTGTGCGTAGCATCCTTGTATTTTAACTTTACTGAGGATATATAAGCCTTTGCCTCATCGTAGGTCTCGACAGGAAAAATATGTGCTATAAAGCGAGATTTTTGAATTGAATATTCTGCTTCGGCTTCCCGATATACAGTTTCATATAATTTCATTTATAGTATGTACTTGTCAACATCAACTTCCTTGACAGTCTCCTTGAATTTATTTCTTACAAGTTCCCTGTCAATCATAACCTTATCTATGTAATCATCAGGCAACTCAAAGGATATATCCTCCAGCAGCTTTTCCAGGATGGTATATAATCTGCGGGCACCGATGTTTTCGGTCTGTTCATTCATCAAATAAGCCATTTCAGCAATCTCATCAATCGAATCGTCAGTAAATTCAACCTCAACACCTTCTGTTTCAAGAAGCGCCTTCTGTTGTTTTGTGACTGCATTTTCAGTTGCCGTCAATATCTGCTTAAAATCATCTTTATCGAGATTCTTCAACTCTACACTTATAGGAAATCTACCCTGAAGCTCCGGAATCAAATCCGAAGGTTTTGACACGTGAAAAGCACCCGCTCCGATAAAGAGCATATGATCGGTTTTAACCGGACCGTGCTTAGTGTTGACGACACTTCCTTCAACAATCGGTAGAATATCTCTCTGTACTCCCTCTCGAGAAACATCGGCTCCCGAGGCCATAGAACTGCCTGAAGCAATTTTATCAATCTCATCTATAAAGATTATTCCATTCTGCTCTGCATTCTCTATGGCATCGTCAACAACCTGATCCATATCAATCAGATTCTGTGCTTCCTGCTCACGCAAAACTTTTCTTGCTTCTCTAACTGTTAATTTTTTGTGCTTGGTTTTCTTAGGCAGCATGTCGCCGAAGATATTACCGATTGCAATTCCCACACCTTCATTTTGCATGTCCAGCTGATTAGTTTTAGGGGTGTCGTCAACCTCTATATCGATCAACTGATCTTCCAATTTGCCCTCTCTGAGATGTACTTTAACCTGCTCTTTTGCCATAGCTACATCTTCAGGAATAGGTGTACTTTGCTTATCGTTAGTCTGCTGCTCTTCGTACTGCTTCTTCTGGCTTGGATAGTTCGAATTATTCAAAAAGAATTCGAACGGATTAGGGCCATTTACATTCTTTGCGTTGTCATCGGATTCTCCGGGAACTTCTCCGGGAATTAGTGCATTAATAATTTTCTCTTCAACAATTTCATCTGCTAAATCATATTTTTCATTAATTCTCTGCTGCTTGGTAATCCTGATTGATGCTTCTACTAAATCTCTAACCATAGAATCAACGTCGCGTCCGACATATCCTACTTCAGTAAACTTCGTAGCTTCAACCTTAACAAAAGGGGCTTCCATAATCTTGGCAAGACGTCTGGCAATTTCTGTCTTTCCAACACCGGTTGGTCCCATCATCAGTATGTTTTTAGGTGTGATTTCCTCACGCATAGCATCACTGAGCTGGCTTCTTCTATACCTGTTACGAAGTGCAATCGCAACAGATTTCTTAGCTTCTGATTGTCCGATAATATACTTATCCAACTCTGCCACAATTTGCTTAGGAGTCATTATCTTAAGGTTCTGTTTCATTTTAACCCCCTATAGCTTTTCTACTGAAATATTATCATTTGTATATACGCAAATCGAGGAAGCGATTTCGAGTGATTTACGCACGATGCTTTCTGCGTCCAAATCTGTATTGTCAAAAAGTGCTGAAGCCGCAGAATATGCATAATTACCACCTGAACCGATAGCTACCACATCCTTGTCGGGTTCAATTACTTCACCATTTCCGGAAATCACAAGCATGTCATCCGTATCTACAACAATCATCAACGCTTCTAGACTTCGTGTAGCCTTATCATTTCTCCAAAACTGCGCCAAATCAACTGCAGCACGCTTTAAATTTCCGTCGTGCTCCTGCAGCTTGTTCTCGAATTTATCAGTAAGAGAAAAAGCATCAGCAACCGAACCTGCAAAGCCGGTAAGGACTTTACCCTTAAATATCTTTTTTACTTTTTTCGCACCGTTTTTCATGATGGTTGTCTCACCCATTGTAACTTGTCCATCTCCCCCTATGCATATATCGCCATTAGGTCTTTTAACGGCACATATGGTTGTTGCATGAAATTGTATCATTCTAACCTCCAGTTTTGTCTATATCTATTGTTCCTGATCAAAGTGCACATAATCACACTTATCGTTAGAACATTTTATTTTTTTCTTTTTACCTTTTCCTTCTATGAGCATCGAGCCGCATTTTGGGCACAACTCTCCGGTTGGTCTATCCCAGAACGAAATATCACAATCCGGATATCCGCTGCAACCATAGAAAAGTTTTCCCCCGCGTCTGGTTCTCTTCTCGACAATCGGCTTACCGCATTTTGGGCATTTTACACCAATTTCCTTGATGATCGGTTTTGTATTTTTGCATTCCGGATAGCCGGTACATGCCAGGAACTTACCAAACCTGCTTTCCTTTATCGCCATAGGTCTTCCGCATAGTTCGCAAACCTGATCACTAAGAACTGTTTCTTGCTCAATTTTTTCAACTTCCTCCTGAGCAATTTTTAGTTCTTTGCTAAAGGGCCCGTAAAAATCCCTAATAACACTTCTCCATGCCTCGTTTTGCAGCTCCACCTGATCGAGATGATTTTCAAGCTCTCCGGTAAATTCGACATCGACTATGTCTCCAAAATACTGAGATAATATTCCTGTCACATCAAAGCCTAATTGAGTAGGAACTAAGTTCTTTTTTTCCCTGGTAACATACCGCCTGCCGGTAAGAGTCGTAATTATAGCCGCATATGTACTTGGACGTCCAATATTTTTTTCTTCCATCTCTTTAACTAATCCCGCTTCGGTATATCTGGCCGGAGGCTGTGTGAACTTCTGCTCCTTCAAAATAGAGTCACAAGATAGCACTTCTCCATCGCCAAGTTCGGGAATGGATATATCCTTCTCACTGGATACCGGATATACCTTTCTCCAGCCATCAAAGACAAGTCTGGAGCCGGTTGCTCTAAACTCATAATCGTTATTATCTATGGAAACAGAAACTGTATCAAACTCAACCGGAGACATTTGGGAGGCAACAAAGCGATTCCATATTAAATTATAGAGTTTAAACTGGTCAGGTGTCAGCGAGTCACGTATATCTTCCGGTTCTAGTGTCACATCTGCCGGTCTTATCGCTTCGTGAGCATCCTGAATATCTTTATTCTTATTTGAGAAAGAATTATTGTGGCTGTATTCAGCCCCAAAATGAGCAGTTATGTATTCAGCCGCAGATTCCTTGGCAACCGAGGATACTCTAACTGAATCAGTACGCAGATACGTAATCAGGCCTCGAGTGCCGATGCCCTTAACATCAATGCCCTCATACAACTGCTGGGCAATCTGCATCGTCTTTTTGGTCTGAAACCCCAGTTTAATCGATGCATCCTGCTGCAAGGAGCTCGTTGTAAACGGAGCATAAGGTTTTGGCTTTCTCTTGCCGTATTTGACACTCTTCACAATGAATTTTCCGGCTAAAAGCTGCTTCTCCACTTCATCAGCTTCTTCACCGGTATTAATTCTGATATCCTTACCCTTAAACTTGCTCAAGCCTGCGATAAAGTTATCACCAAAGTCAGCAGCTATTGTCCAATATTCCTCAGGTATGAATGAATTGATTTCACGCTCTCTGTCGCAAATCATCTTAAGTGCCGCAGACTGAACACGACCTGCTGACAGCCCTCTTTTCACCTTCTGCCAAAGCAAAGGGCTTATCTGATATCCGACAAGCCTATCGAGTATACGTCTTGCCTGCTGAGCATCAACCAGTCCCATCTCTATTGGTCTAGGAGCTTTAATCGCCTCCTTAACAGCCTCCTTGTTAATCTCGTTGAATACAATTCTGCAATTGCTCGTAGGATCGATGTCAAGTAAAAACGCTAAGTGCCAAGATATTGCTTCTCCCTCGCGATCGGGATCAGTTGCCAGAAGCACGCGCGATGCAGCGGCAGCGGCTTTCTTAAGTTCTTTAATCTTGTCACCCTTCCCCCTTATATTAATGTAATCAGGCTCAAAATCATCACTGAGGTCAATTCCAAGTCTGCTTTTTGGCAGGTCTCTAACATGTCCAACTGATGCCAACACGTTATAGGACGAGCCGAGATATTTGCCAATTACTTTGGCTTTTGAAGGTGACTCAACTATAAGCAGAGTACGCTTTCTAGTTGTACGCTTTTTTGTTTTGGTCGTGCTTTTCTTCTGCGTTGATGTTTCGATTGCTGTTCTAGGCATTAATTTACCCCTTACTCATTATTGCAGGTATATAACTTTCCTCTATACGATTAAATATTAGAGTTCATGATAAACCCTGTTTTTTTATTTTGCAAGAAATACTTTGCCGCCATACGTAATTATAGCACCTTTAATCTCGAGCACTGTTAGTATAGCACTGACTTTTCCTGCGTTTATGTTGAGATTGTGTGCAACGAAATCGATAGTGCAGCCGTTACATTTTCGAATAACATCGTATACTCTCAGCTCATCACCTCCTAAGCTTTTTTCTTCAATCTTTGTTGGAACATGCTCGTATCCTGCAATATCAGCCGCAATCTCCCCAACGCTGATCATTGGGATTGCACCGTCTTTGATAAGCTTATTAGTTCCCACACTAAATTGACTATTTATATTGCCCGGAACAGCATAAACGGTCTTACCTTGCTCGTTTGCGTATTCAGCAGTAAGGAGCGATCCGCTATTTAATCCCGCCTCAACGACCACTACTGCTTCTGCTAGACCGCTTATAATCCTGTTTCTCTGTGGAAATGTAAACTTTGAACCGGAAGTTCCCGGTGGATATTCAGATACTATGACACCTCGTTTCTTGATTGCTTTGTATAGCCAGGCATTTCTGACCGGATAAATTATATCAATACCGGTACCAAGAACAGCTATTGCTTCACCTCCGACCGAAACTGTCCCTTCATGTGAAAAGCTGTCAATTCCGTATGCTAATCCTGAGATAACAGGAATTTTTGCTAATGCGAGTTCTTTCCCGATCATCTGAGATACTATCTTGCCGTATAAAGTGTATTTTCTGGAACCGATTACTGCAACCGATCGTTTCTTCAGTAGCTGCACATTTCCAATGCAATAAAGACGTTCAGGGGGGTTACGTATCATACGCAGATTGTCCGGATAATAATCTGAATCAATATCTATTATCTTAATTTTGTCATCCATTGAATGTTCATCACCTTCCATTCTCAAAATCACTGCTTCTATAGCGTAGCGCCTCAGCCAAATGATCTACGGTTACGCTTTCCGACTGTCCTATGTCCGCAATAGTCCTTGCTACCTTTAACGTCCTAATATAACTCCTTGGAGAAAGCTTTAATTTGTTATATGCATTTTCCAGAAATACTTTTTCATTCCTCCCGAGGCGGCACGCATCACGAATACGGCTGTCACTGATATTTCCGCACTTGTCACCTCGTCCATTCATCATCGAAAAGCTTTTAGCAGAACTAACCATCCCACGCATTTCAACGGTAGAAAGATTTCCGGCAGATTGCAAATTAACCGCTTCAAGATCAGAATATGTCACTTCGTGCATGTTGAGTTGAATATCAATCCGATCTAACATAGGACCGCTGAGTTTCCTTCTGTATCTCGCAATTTCAGCCATAGTACAAGTGCACTCTTTGGATTCAGAACCCAGAAATCCACATGGGCAAGGATTTGCCGACATAACAACCAATGCGTCGCAAGGAAACTCGTATGTCGCACCTTGCCGAGAAATAGTTATAGTGTGCTCTTCCAACGGTTGTCGAAGCGATTCAATCAGCGAGGTATCAAATTCACACAGTTCATCAAGAAACAGCACTCCGTTGTGGGAAAGAGACAGCTCTCCGGGTACAGGTTGCATCCCACCGCCAAGTAGCGCAGCACGTGTTACAGTATGATGTGGTGACCTAAAAGGTCGATGGGACAGCATTCTTTGACCCTTATTGAGCTTACCTGCCACTGAATGTACCACTGTTGATTCTAGAAGCTGTTCTTTAGACAGCTCCGGAAGTATCCCCGGCAGTCTCTTGGCCAGCATAGTCTTACCGCAACCGGGCGGACCGATCATAAGCATCGGATGATATCCTGCTGCTGCAATCACAAGAGCTCGTTTTGCGTATTCTTGTCCACGAATTTCGTTGTAATCCGGCATGCGAGACCATTTGAGGTTATCAGTTTCCAGTCGTGACTTCTGAATATTGCTTTCAGTTATCTGATTGTTAATCGAGGCAATGGTTTCTTCCAAGCTTTCAACTCCTATAATCGCAACGTCTCCTACCATGGATGCTTCGACGGTGTTTTGCTTAGGCAATATGATTCTTTTTATACCTGCCTTTTTTAAGGAGAGTACAATCGGTAATACTCCATCAATCGGCATAACTTTGCCATTTAATGAGAGTTCTCCGATCAACGCATACTCTCTTGCTTTGATATCATTCACAACCATCTGACTTGCCAATACGCCAATAGCAATCGGCAGGTCCAGGTGACTGCCTTTCTTGCTCAAATTTGCCGGAGACAGGTTGACCGTTATATGTCCATGCGGAAACGCATATCCTGACTGAATGATCGATGCTTTAATCCTTTCTCTGGACTCAACAACAGATTTTGATGCAAGTCCGACAATATTGAAATTAGGAAGTCCATTGGTAATGCACGTTTCAATATTTACAACCCTACCGTCTATCCCTATGATAACTCCACTTTTTATGTTCGAAAGCATGTTCACCTCTAGAAGCAATCGGTATTGAATCTTGTCTCAATCTCGAAGACATCGAAACTAACGTTGTAGCTATTAAACTCCTTATGTTCGGATAAGAAAATATTGGCAACATTCCTGATATGCCTGATTTTAGATCCGGATATTGATTGAGCCGGGTAACCATAAGTACTTCCGGTTCTTGTCTTAACTTCGATAAAGCTGATAATTCTTGATTTTATTTCAATTGCAATTATATCAATTTCACCAAGTTTACATCTATAATTTCTATCAATGACATCATATCCATACTGTTTCAATATCGCCGATGCCATGTCTTCCCCTATATTCCCTATAGCTCTGTTATAATTCATAACTCACCTTCCGACGACCATCTGTGAATACACCTGTAAGGTATTTGTATCATGAAATAGCCGACGAATCATTATGCTTGCATAAAAAGTGCATATAGAGCCGGAAATAGTGAGCTCCCGGTCTATATGCATGTTTTGTGTTTAAGTAATTTGCATTAAAAATGATTAAAAACCGTTACACATCTTCACCGAAGCAGAACTTCAGTATCGCCTTCCCGACCCCGCCATTAATGTTGGTGTCGGTAACATAATCTGCATGTGCCTTTACAATATCCCATGCGTTCTCCATAGCGACGCCAACGCCGGCAAGCTCTATCATCGGAATGTCGTTAGCTGCATCTCCGCAGCAAAGCAAATCGGATCTGTCTATCGATAGAATCCTAAGCAGCTCAGAAATAGCCTTGCTCTTGCCGGATCCTACGCCTCCAATCTCGATATTGTTTGGAACAGATGACGTGATATTGGCATCATCGAACTCATTTACAATTATGCGAGTAGCTTCAAGCTTATCCTTGTCTTCGAAGAAAATATTTATATTTTCAATTTCTTCTGAATTTGCAAGCATAAATTCAAAGATGTCATCCAAAGGATTCCTTGTTTTGAGCACATACTCCCGTCTTCTGTGCACGCTACCTCTTACATCTATGTCGTGATATAGCGTCGCATCGATGTAAGCCCTTCCACCGTGAAAGGCTTCTAACCGGAGATCTCTTTCCCTAGCTAAATCAACTACACGCCCTATTACTTTAGGATCAATGTAGCTTGTATACACATCATTGTCCAGCTGCAAATCACGCACATGTGCCCCGTTTGAAGAGATAATGTATCGAAGACCACGGATATTCATGATATCATCAGGCACAGCGCTTATAACGCGGCCTGTTGCTATTACAACATTAACCCCGCAAGCAATTGCGCGTTCAATTGCAACCTTGTTCAAATCCGGCAAGCAGCCATTGGTACCCAGGGTCGTCCCGTCGAGATCAAGTCCTATAATTTTAATTCCCATCTA
Source organism: Mogibacterium sp. CM50 (assembly GCF_000293155.1). Lineage (NCBI taxonomy): Bacteria > Bacillati > Bacillota > Clostridia > Peptostreptococcales > Anaerovoracaceae > Mogibacterium > Mogibacterium sp. CM50. The sequence continues at coordinate 169,394 of NZ_ALNL01000044.1, forward strand.
TACCTCTTATACCTTATACCTCTAAATTAACTCTGAAAAAATTACCAAATAATATATACTCACGAATTGTCTACAGCCAATTGCAAATAATCTAAGGTTGAATTATAATGCACTATTGAACTATCGGAAACTGTATATATAATTGTTTATTATATATTGAAAAGCTTGGATTATCTATATTTTATAATTATTAGACAGGAAGGCAATAAATGAAAATTGCAATTATTGGCGCTGGTAAGCTTGGAATCAGGCTTACTGAAGCTCTGTTGGATGGCGATTATGACATAACGGTTGTTGATAACAACGAGAAAAAGCTCGACATTCTTTCACAACAGTTTGATGTATTTACCGTTCTGGGAGACGCTAAGACTATCGAACTTCTCAACAGGATTGACGTGAAAACATTCGACTTTCTTATCGCTACCACTACTTCTGACGATACAAATATTCTCGCTGCTTCTTTTGCCAAGATTCTCGGCTGCAAGAGAGTTATCGCCAGAGTGCGTGAACCCGAACACATGAATCAGCATGATTTCCTCAGGGAGCACTATAACATTGACATGCTCATCAATCCTGACCTGTTAATAACTTCGGAAATCTACAGGTATCTGGTTGAAAAATACACCTTGAGTAACGGAATTTTCACATCGAGAAGCATTGCTCTGATTGAATTTGAGGCTGACAAAAAGCAACAGCTGATCGGGAAGTCACTGATTGAATTCCGAACAATCATGCCGGATATGATGATGGTCGGCATATCTCGCAAGGGCAAAATGATAATCCCTCATGGAAGTACCGTTATAGAAGCTCATGACCTGCTCTACCTCATCGGCGAAAAAGAAAATGTCTTCGAGCTTGCAAGCCGCGTTCACACCAAAATACATCGTTCTTCCGTCCAAAAGGTAATGATTATCGGCGGCGGAAAAACCGGATACTATCTTGCCGACAGACTTTCGGAATACGGCGCATTCGTCAAGCTCATCGAAAGAGACAAGGAACGTTGCCATTATTTGGCTAATCGACTTGAGAATGTAATGATTCTTCACGGAGATGGTTCCAACGTAGGACTCCTCACCGAAGAAGACATGGATGAAATGGATGCATTCGTAACTGCAACCGGTTATGACGAAGAGAACCTGCTATTAGCTCTCATGGCAAAGACTCACGGCATAGAGGATGTTATCTCAAAGGTAAGCCACGATAGCTATACGGAGTTGATTTCCAAGCTAGGAATCGATGTCGTACTCAATCCCCTGGACATAAGTGCTACAACTGTTCTCAGGCTGATCAGGGGCGCCAAAAAGGTTATCTCATCTGTCCTTCTGCAGGGTCAGGCAGAGCTTATGGAGGTGTATGCTCAGGAAGGTATGAGTATGATAAATGTTTCGCTTAAGGATTTGAAGCTGCCGGATTATATAATCATAGCAGCTATACACCGCGGAATGGAAACTATCATCCCTGACGGTAATACGAGGATAAAACCGGGTGATCGTGTGACCATCGTCTGCATGATCTCCAACATCGGATATGTGGAAAAGTTGTTTAAGCCCAATATCAGGCTAAATATTCTTAAGTAAGTGCCATGTGTAAAAGAGTTATCAATATCATCGGGAAATTACACTTTATAATCGGAGGTAGCATGATGCTACCTCTATTCGTTGCGTTTATTTACAAAGAATATTCCTCAGCGGTTGCGTTCACAATTGCTCTCGCTATATCAATAGCTCTCGGCATCGTTGCTTCTGGCGTATTTGGACGGGATACACATTCTGAATCGTTAAGATACACCGACAGTTACTTTATCGTTACATACGCATGGATTATGTCGTCTATCCTTGCTGCAATTCCATTTGTCATTCAGGGATCCATTCCAAATATCATCGACGCTTTTTTCGAAATGTGCTCAGGCTTCTCAACTACTGGCGCAACGATACTGACAAATGTCGAAGCACTTCCAAAATCCCTGCTGTTCTGGCGTTCGGAAACCCAGTGGCTTGGAGGCATGGGAATTATAGTATTGATGGTTGCGCTTGTACCTAATCTAGGGGTAAAGGCGCAAAACGTAGCAAGTGCCGAAACACCGGGACCTACGGTTACAAAGCTTACTTCCAGATTTTCGGACACAGCACGAAGCCTCTACATCGCCTATTTCCTTCTCACGATAGCACTTACCACCCTGTTGCTTTTAGGAGGAATGAATTTATATGATGCAGTTGCCCACGCATTTGCTACGATGGCAACCGGAGGCTTCTCAACATATAACGATAGTATTGCACACTTCCACAGCTACTACATTACGTGGGTTATAACGGTATTCATGATAATCGCCGGCACTAACTTTAACCTGTTCTTCACTATGATATTCGACAAGATCAAAACTGCGCTTGCCGATGAAGAGCTCAGGTTGTATGGATGTATACTGGCTGTATCTGTGACACTGATTAGCATAAGTCTCATGATGCAGGGCGGCTACAGTCAGATATCAAAAACGGTTACTGATGCGGCATTCCAAGTTTCGACGATGATATCTACTACGGGATACGCAACCAGAAACTTCAATCTCTGGCCGGCATTTTGTAAGATGGTGCTGATCATGGTTATGTTTACAGGCGCAATGAGTTCATCGACTGCAGGTGGAATTAAGCTTATCCGAGTGCTATCTATTTTTAAAATGATCAAGCGTGAGGTTCGTGTCAGATTGCATGATAATGTCATCGATGATGTAAAATACAACGGCACCAAGATTTCAGGCGAAGTGATGATGTATATGGTATCTTTTATCATCACATACTTCTTCACTCTGGCTGCAGCCACGATGCTGATTTCACTCAGATCTAATGCAGATTTGCTTACCGATTTTACGGCTGTTTTATCATGTGTAAGTAATGTAGGACCCGGACTTGCACAGGTCGGACCAATAGAAAACTTCCATTTCTATAATGATTTTGCGACATTTATTCTGGCTCTCGTAATGATAATCGGAAGACTGGAGCTGAGCACATTTCTTATAATGTTCTCGCGTCACTATTGGAACAGAAATCGCGTATAGATATACGTATAGATCATATAAGTATAGTAAGATTAAGAACAGGTTACAGTTACAGCAGAGGCACAGATGATTAACAAAGAAAAGAAATTCGTCCTTCACATGATATTCGCATCAATGATGATATTCGGAGCATTCATTGTTCCGGCTGTCTTACTGTGCGTCAGATATCATGATTATGACGAATTTATAAACATAGGAGCAATTTGCGTTACAACATTAGCTATCGGATATGTTGGTCAAAAGGTTTTCTATTATGATGTGACTCGCATGAATTCTAGAATATGCTTCATGACAACAATTTTTACATGGCTCACTATGGTATTTATCACCGCTATTCCGTTCTACCTCAGCAGACTCAATCTATCGATTATTGACTCTCTGTTTGAATCCATGGCCTCGTGGACTACTACAGGTGTCTCGCTTGTTGACGCGGAAGCAATGCCGATCGGCTTACAGATGCTGCGCGCATCGTGCAATTGGATGGGGGGATTAGGAATTATTGTTTTGGCTCTTAATTTCCTGCCAACGTGGCATTTTGTAGGTAGAACACTTGTACTTACTGAGATTGCAGGTCCGGGATTTCTTAAGAGCAACACGACATTTAGAAAAACTTATCGTAGAGCTCTCGTGATTTATATAACTCTCACCGCTCTGCAGTTTTGTTGCCTACACATTGCAGGTCTAAATCTCAGTGATTCGCTGATTACATCCCTCAGCAATATCAGCACGTCGGGACTTGTCAATTTAAATAATGGAAATATAATTGGCTATAATCTAGCAATTAAGGTAATAATTTCAATGTTTGCGTTTCTGGGCTCAATTAACTTCTCTGTTTTGCTTCTCATATCTATGAGAAGATTTAGAGATATCGCAAAAGGACCGGAACTCAAGCTCCACACTGTACGAATCCTGGTTACTTCAATCATTATTACTTGCATCCTCTTCTTCACATACAATAGAGGAATGTATGTGTTCAAAGATTTTTGCACGACTTTAATGCAGGTAATATCATATTTCTCAACTGCCGGTTACAAAATTACGAATACTGGCAGTTGGCCTGCATCATCGGTGGCGATTATACTTATGCAAATGTTCATCGGAGCATGTGCTATATCTTCCGGTGGAGGTATTAAGGGCGCTCGCGTAATAATAGCCTTCAAGACATCCACAAGCACGCTTTATCACCATATCCACAAGAATGCAATAAGACCGGTGAAGTACGCCGGAGTTCCACTCCAGCTCAACACACTGCTGCGCTGCAACCTTTATATTGTAATATTTATAGTAACCTATCTGCTTGGAGCACTGGCACTATCTATTAACCTTGATCTCAGAACTTCACTAAATACCTCGATTGCTATGCTCACCAACACAGGTTCATATATTGGTCAAACTGCAACCCCGGGTGTACTGGATAACTACACGTCGGCATCCAAGATCACCATGATGTTCTTGATGCTTGCCGGAAGGCTTGAAATTTACCCAGTGTTGCTGATATTCTTCAAAGGCTTCTGGAAGAATGATACTGATATCAGATAATATCAAAATCTATATATCCGTCTTCAGGCACTACCTCGGACACCTTGATTCTGACAGGTTGTCCGAGTGTTATTGTCTTGCCGCTTACCTCTCCCACAGCAGTATAAGTCTTCTCATCAACGATATAATATTCATCTAGCGAGTCAAAGCTGACAAAGCCTTCAACGGTGTTAGGCAGTTCTACATAGATGCCATGAGCCCTTACCCCGCTGACAATTCCATCGAATTCTTCACCAAGATGCCCCTGCATGTAGAGAATATGATAATATTTCGTAATTTTACGCTCAAGCTCCATTGAATTGCGCTCTGTTTCCGAAATATACTTGCACACATCATCAAGCGCATTCATATAATGACCTTTAACACCTATATATTTGCCTTTATGTATCTGATCTTTGATAGCTCTGTGGACAAGCAAATCCGCATATCTTCTAATAGGGGATGTGAAATGACAGTAGTATTTGAAGGCTAAGCCGTAATGCCCCAAACACTCTGTTGAATAATTAGCTTTCTGCATCGTCCGAATCATCACTCTGCTTACCAGAGGCTCTTCCGGCTTTCCGGCAATGGCGCGCAGCACGTTGCTCAACTCTTTTGTTTTAATAGAATCAGACTTGCCATTTATTGTAATCCCCAATCCAGATAAAAAACTTCTTAGCTCTTGCATTTTAAGCGCATCAGGCTTTTGATGTACGCGATATACAAACGGTACCTTTGCCCAGAAATAATGCTCTGCGACAGTTTTATTAGCTACAAGCATGAATTCCTCAATCATCCGATTGGCAACCCTTCGCTCATAAAGTTTGATGTCAGTCGGTTTTCCATCTTCGTCAAGAATAATCTTAGACTCCGGTAAATCAAAATCTATACTGCCGTCTCTCTTACGTCGCTTGTTCAAAACCTTAAACAGCTCTAATGCGTCGAGAAGCATCGGATAAATATCGCTATATCTTTCAACAAGTGCACTATCACGATACTCAAGAATATCTGAGATATCATCATATATGAGTCTATAATCAGATCTTATGATTGACTCATCTATATCATAGCTTGTCACGTGACCGTCTTCATCGATCTCCATTGAAGCTGTGAGAGTCAACCTATTCACTCCCGGATTCAAGCTGCACTCACCATTTGAAAGCCTTTCAGGAAGCATAGGAATTACCCTATCGGGCAAATACACGCTATTGCCGCGAGACAGAGCTTCCATATCAAGAATTGTTCCTTCGCGTACATACTCAGCAACATCGGCTATGTGCACTAATAACATAAAATTTCCGTTTTCAAGCTTAGATACTGAAATTGCGTCATCGAAATCACTTGAATCTGCACCATCGATGGTTATCGTCTTGATGCTGCGATAATCCTGCCTATAAGAAGTGGGAGCAATTTTAACACCATTAGCAACAGCTTCAGCCTCATTTATTACCTTATCTGAGAAGTAGGGGTTTATACCATAATCGGCAATATGACTTAACACAAATTCATCTTCATCACCGGCTTCGGCAACTATCGATTTTACTTTACCTTCAGCCATGTAGCCTGCCTTAGGATACTTGATAATTTTGGCTTGAACAACATCGCCAATTTGTGCTGCCCCAATATTTTTCTTTGAAATTGATATCGCATCATCGTTAGAGCTAATCGGCTCAATCAATAACAGACCACGTTCCATAATAAGGTGTCCAACGACAACCTGACAGCTGCGCTCTATAATCTTGATAATTTTCCCTTCAAATGCTCCTCGCTTTCTGAAGTTTTCATGCGCCTTGACTCTCACAAAATCACCATTCATCGCCCCGTTCATATCACGGCCGGAGACAAAAATGTCATCACCATCTTCCGGGCACACAAAACCGAAGCCACGCTTATTCTTGACCAGCCTGCCTTCTAATATTGTTGCATTTCTATTGTGTTGTCGTGGTTTTCTAATTTTTCGTTTTCTAGACATTATACCCCTACATTCAAATACAAAAATAAGGCCGACATAAGCCGGCCTAAATAATCAAACGATCATTATTCTTCTGTTGCTTCCACTTCAGACTCTTCCTCATCACCGAGTAAAGCCTTAATGCTCAAGCTGATTCTCTTTCTATCTACGTCGATCTCCATAATCTTAGCAGTGATTATCTTCCCGAGCTCGAGTTCATCAGAAACATTCTCAACTCTTCTGTTAGCAATCTCAGAGATGTGAACCAGCCCATCAAGACCGGCCTCAAGCTCAACAAAAGCACCGTAGTCCTTAATCTGAACTACCTTGCCCTCAATAACCTGACCAACCTCGTACTTCGAGCCGACAAGGGACCAAGGTTCAGGTTGAGTCTGCTTAAGTCCAAGAGAAATCTTTCCTTTCTCCTCGTTAAGAGCAAGAATCTTAACATTGATGATATCTCCGATGTTAAGAACCTCCTTAGGGTGCTTCAGCTTACCCCAAGAAATCTCAGAAATATGAAGAAGACCGTCAACTCCACCAATGTCTACGAAGGCACCGTAGTCAGTGAATCTCATAACCTTACCCTCAACGATATCGCCAACATTCAGGTTTGCCCAAATCTCCGCAATCTGCTTGCGCTTTTCATCAACTAGTACAGCCTTTCTTGAGAAAACTGCTCTATTACGCTTGTTGTCAACCTTGATGACCTCAACATCTACTGTTTGTCCCAGGAATTCATCGGCATTTTCAACATATCTGTCCGATAGCTGAGATAGAGGAATAAATCCCGATATCTCCTTATACGCAGCAATAACTCCGCTATTTACGGACTTGACCAACTTAACAGAGATAATCTCCTTGTTAGCCTGTGCTGCAGCAAGTTCCTTGAAGTTCTCGTTCATCTCGAGTCTCTTCTTGGACAGAAGAATTCCACCTTCGCCATCATCGGACTTCATTACCTTAGCCTGGATCTCATCTCCCTCTTTGAATAAGTCAACTAGAGTCTGTCCAGGCTCTAGAGTAACCTCACTCTTCTGAAGGATTCCGTCCTTCTTGCATCCGATATTAACGATTACCTCATTATCCATTACCTGATGCACAGTTCCATCAACAATTTCTCCAGGTCTTGGTAGACGCAAAGAATTCTCAATGTCATCCATAAAATCCAACATAGGATTATGATCAACATTAGCTGTGACATTTTCGCTCATACTAGCAATAACCTCCTTAATAATCCATTCGGGTGTCGAGGCACCCGCAGTTATCCCTATTTTATTATAATTGTGTAATTCTTTCAACTCTAAATCTGAAATATCCTGGATAAACATTGCGTTTTTACAATTATTATTTGTTATTTCATATAATTTTTTTGAATTTGAACTGCTTGGGTCGCCAATAACCACCATACAATCGACTTTCGCCGCAAGTTCTGCACAGCTTTCCTGTCTATCCCTTGTAGCGTTACATATCGTATTCTTTATCTCATATGGAATCGCAGCTTCATCAAACACCTCAATTATCGAATCCAGCAGTTCTCTTCGAATAGTAGTCTGGCATACTACAAGCGGAATTTGATTTACACAGCAATTCTTTGCATAATCACGAGCTTCTTGAGCATTTCCCAATATAATGGCTGTGTAATTACACCAACCGTTAGTTGCTTTCACCTCCTGATGATCAGCGCTTCCAACTATTATCACCGGCCTACAGTCTAAATAGGCTTTATAAACAAGTTCATGAATCTTCTTTACGAATACGCAGGTAGTATCTACGAGCTCTATCCCGTAATTTTCCGCCTTGTCGTAAAATTCCTTCGGTTCACCATGCGAACGCACTATAACAACGTCACCCGATGTCGCCTCATCAAGCGATGAAATCATACATACGCCCTTAGAAGCTACTTTGTTGATGACAGCTTTGTTATGGATCAGATTGCCGCACGTATAAGTTGTGCGGCAATCCCTTTTCGCTTCGTCTATTCGTTCAAAGGTCTTGTCAATGGCTTTCTGCACGCCGAAACAAAACCCTGAATGTTCAGCTCTTATAATCTCCAACTGTCCCCCTAATCCGCAAGGCCTAAAAGCACTTTACTCCCGGAAACTTAGCCCCCTTACCAAGCTTATCTTCGATTCTTAACAGCTGGTTATATTTTGCAACTCTATCAGTACGAGCAGGGGCTCCGGTTTTAATCTGCAAAGCATTCACAGCAACCACAAGATCTGCAATAGTCGTATCCTCAGTCTCTCCGGATCTGTGGGAAACGATCGCATTATATCCATTCTTCTTAGCAAGAGCGATTGCCTCCAGCGTTTCAGAGATACTTCCAATCTGGTTAAGCTTAATAAGAATTGCATTGGCACAACCAAGCTCGATACCCTTTGCAAGCTTCTCAGGGTTAGTAACAAAAAGATCATCTCCGACAATCTGAATCTTGTCACCGAGGTTCTCTGTCATGAGCTTCCAGCCATCCCAATCATCTTCGTCCATTCCATCCTCTATAGATGCAATCGGATATCTGTCGCAAAACTCAGCCCAGTTCTGAACAAGCTCAGCAGCAGTGAACTCTCTTCCTGACTTTGGCATCTTGTAGAATCCTGTCTTGTCAGTCTTCCAACCACTAGCTGCAGCGTCAATTGCAATTACAAAATCCTTTCCCGGCTCGTATCCGCTGTTCTTAACTGCTGCAATTATGTAATCTAAGACTTCAAATTCATCTTTTAAATCAGGTGCATAGCCACCCTCATCTCCAATTCCTACAGAGTATCCTGCATTCTTGAGATCTTTTCCAAGCTGATGATAAACCTCTGCACACCATCTGAGGCACTCCTTAAAAGAAGGCGCTCCAACAGGCATAATCATAAATTCCTGCACGTCTACGGTGTTGGATGCATGCTCTCCTCCATTTAGAATATTCATCATAGGAACCGGAAGGGTATTCCCATTAATTCCCCCGAAGAATCTAAAAAGAGGAATCCCGAGAGATTCCGCAGCAGCCTTTGAGCAGGCGAGAGAAACAGCGAGTATAGCATTGGCGCCAAGGTTGCTCTTGCCCTTAGTTCCATCTGCGTCAAGCATAAGCTTCTCGATAGCATATATATCCTGCGCATCCTGTCCAACAAGAAGATTGCTGATTTCTTTGTTTACGTGATCAACAGCCTTAGTTACACCTTTACCGCCATATCTCGATTTATCAGCATCGCGGAGCTCAAGCGCTTCGTAAATACCTGTAGATGCTCCACTGGGAGTATCTCCCACAGCTACTGTCCCATCAGCTAACCACACCTCAGCCTCCACAGTCGGATTACCCCTGGAATCTAAAATCTCTCTACCAATTACCTTAGTGATTACAGTTGACATATCATACCCTCCGTTAAATTAATATACAAATCTCAAAGCTATAGCTTTGATGCAGCACGACTTACAAATAACAATTATGCGTATATTATTGAAGCTTATTTGCCGCCTTTGCAATCTCCATGAACGAGTCGACCTCAAGGCTTGCACCTCCGATCAAGCCGCCGTTAATATCCGGTTTTGCCAGGAGTTCAGGAGCATTTGACGGCTTCATGCTTCCACCGTACTGGATAATCAAAGTCTCTGCAGTTTCTGCTCCGTACATACCTTCTACCATCCCTCTTATAAAACCGCACATCTCTTCAGCCTGTTCCGGCGACGCTGTTTTACCGGTACCTATCGCCCAAATCGGCTCATAGGCAATAACAACATCGGAAACCTCCGCTGCTGAAAGCCCATCAAGATCTTCAGCAATTTGGCCACTTACAAACAGCATAGCGTTTCCTGCTTCCCTAATCTCAAGGCTCTCTCCGACGCAGAGAATTGGGGTTATGCCCGCATTGATCAATGCCTTAACCTTAAGATTAACCCTGCTGTCAGTTTCACCAAAATACTCTCGTCTCTCTGAGTGACCGACTACACACATATCGACACCAAGCTCCTTGAGCATAGGCACGGATATCTCTCCTGTAAATGCCCCGCTCTTCTCATAATGAACGTTTTGAGCACCAACCCTAATACCTGTTTCGGAAAGCTCTTTCTTAAGCGTCTCAAGCTGCGTAAACGGAGCTATAATCACGAGCTGTTCAGGGTGCTCGATATATTCCCCCTTAAGCTGTACAGCAAACGCTTTTGCCTCCGCTATGGATTTATTCATCTTCCAGTTGCCGGCTATCAAATATTTCTTCATAAAATTCTCCTACCTTATTTATCACTGAGGCATGCGATACCGGGAAGCTCCTTGCCCTCCAAGAACTCTAAGCTGGCTCCCCCGCCTGTAGAGATATGAGTCATTTTGTCTGCCAATCCAAAGGAGGTTACTGCGGCTGCCGAATCTCCGCCTCCGATGATTGTTGTTGCATCAATAGACGCCAGACATTCAGCAACAGCTCTGGTTCCTCCGGCAAATGCAGACATCTCAAACACTCCCATAGGCCCGTTCCAAACAACTGTCTTGACCTTTGTAAGCTCTGCACAGTAAAGCTTCACTGACTCCGGTCCTATATCCATTCCCATCATATCGTCCGGAATCTTATCCACCTTAAATATTCCGTGCTCAGCAGCATTGTCGAAGGTTTTGGCAGCAACTACATCTATCGGAAGCAGTAGCTTGACCCCCTTTTCAGCAGCTTCTGATTTTATCCTGCCTACCAGTTCATATCCTTCTTCGTCGAAAATCGATGTGCCTATATTATACCCTTCAGCTTTGAGGAATGTATATGCCATTCCTCCTCCGATGAAAAGCAGGTCAACTTTGTCGATAAGGTGTAGAATTACCGGAATCTTATCCTTAACCTTTGCTCCTCCCATTATCGCTGCAAGAGGTCTCTTCGGAGACTCAATTGCGCTGCCGAGAAACTTAAGCTCCCTCTCGATTAGAAATCCGGATACGGCCGGAATATAATCAGCAATTCCGGTAGTTGACGCATGTGCACGATGCGCGGTTCCAAAGGCATCCTGTACAAATACGTCACCAAGTGCCGCCAGAGCTCTGGCAAATTCCGGATCATTTTTTGTCTCTTCGCTCCTATATCTTACATTCTCCAGCAATGCAACATCAGAAGCATCTAAGCTGCTGACTGCCTCATAAACACTGCCGTCAACTACCGAATCTGATGGGATAAAGCTAACAGCCGTTCCCAGCTTTTCTCCAAGTCTTTCAGCTACAGGAGCTAGCGAGAATTCCGGCTTAGGCTCTCCCTTAGGTCTGCCTAAATGGGATAGCAACACAATCTTTGCACCATTTTCACGCAGATAGTCGATGGTTGGAAGCGCAGCAACTATCCGAGTCTCGTCGCTGATTTTTCCATCAACGAAAGGAACGTTAAAATCGCACCTAACTACAGCTGTTTTACCAGCCCAATCTATATCCCTAACTGTCTTTTTCATAGCATGTACCTCGCTTGTACAAAATAAACGATATGCCGCGCAATATGCACGGCATTATCTGATTGAGATGTCTCCGATTATTTGTTATCAACATTGCTCATGTGCTGAATCAACCTCAGCAGCTGAACACTGTATCCGAATTCATTGTCATAGAATGTTATGAATTTAAAGAACTTGTCGTTGAGCTCAATTCCCTCTCTTGCATCGTATATACAGGTGCAAGGATCACCGATAAAATCGCATGACACAACCTCGTCATCAACATATTCGATGATGCCTTTAAATTCATTCTCGGAAGCTTCCTTTACCTTTGCACAAATCTCCTCGTATTTTGCGGAATTCTTTAATATCAGATTGAGGTCGATTACGGAAACGTTAGCGGTAGGAACGCGATATGCTTTTCCTGTCAGTTTACCTTCCAGCTCCGGAATTACAAGTGATACAGCCTTTGCAGCGCCTGTCGTTGTCGGGATGATGTTGTTAAACACCGATCTTCCCGTCCTCCAATCCTTCATCGACCTTGCATCGACAACCTTCTGCTTAGCAGTTGCAGCGTGAATTGTCGACATAAGCCCCTGTTCAATACCCCAGTTATCATTGATTACTTTACAAAGTGGCGCAAGGCAGTTGGTGGTGCAGGAAGCGTTTGAAACCACATCAAACCTGCTATCATAATCCTCATGATTAACACCGAAAACATATGTAGGTGTAGCCTTGTCCTTCGCAGGGGCAGAAATAATAACTTTTTTAGCGCCGGCGTCGAGGTGTGCCTGGGCCTTATCTGTTGTGTTATATGCACCGGTACCCTCGACAATGTACTCAGCGCCGCACTCGCCCCACGGAATATTTTTAGCATCATCTTCGCTAAATACCGGAATATTCTTGCCGTTAACCACGATTCCGTCATCATACTTTTCGATAACTCCAGGGAACCTACCAAAGGTCGAATCGTACTTCAGCATGTAGACGATATAATCTAGATCGGAGTTACGCCAGTTAATACCTACAATCTCGATATCGTCCATATCAAGTGCTGCTCTCATGACGACTCTCGAAATTCTTCCGAATCCGCTAATACCGACTTTAATCATTTTTTCCTCCTTAACATTCGAAAAAGATAGCCATTGCTTTTTTAATGAATAGTACTATAGAAGCTCCGGGAATCCGTTTTGACGGAGAGCTTCAAACAAAACGATGTTGACTGAATTAGCGAGGTTGAGTGACCTCAGTCTCGTATTCTCACTCATAGGAATCCTTATGGCTGAATCCCGATTCTCACTTATAAGCTTCTGTGGAAGGCCGGCGGTCTCTCTTCCAAATAAGAACATATCGCCATCCTTATACTTGAAATCCGTATAGATGCGATCGCCATGAGTAGTCGAGAGAAACATCCTGGCGTTAGGGAATTCGCCTAGAAATGCCATAAGACTACCATGAACAACTACATCGACGTACCTCCAGTAGTCGAGTCCTGCCCTTCTCACAGATTTCTCATCTATACTAAAGCCAAGCGGCTTCACTAAATGAAGGGTTGTGTTGGTAGCAGCGCAGGTTCTCGCAATATTGCCAGTATTCTGCGGTATCTCCGGCTCCACTAAAACAATATGGAATGACAATATAAACTCCTCTAAACTAATATCCATCAACAAAAATATAATATCAGTTAAACATTGTATTTTCAATGATGCATTTATAAAATCGAGACGTCAATGTCTATTTATGTAATTGAGACGTCAACACGCTCAAGTTGCAATTTTCGGAGCCTTACGTAGTCTCATAAATATTAAACAGAGTATTAAATTATTTTTGATTATATTTACACTTATCCGCTATACAGCAGCTTTCACATTTTGGTTTTCTAGCCGTGCAACAACGCCTGCCGTGGAATATAAAAACATGGTGCATATGCGACCAGCGATGTTTCGGAATAATCTCCATAAGAGATCGTTCCGTCTTTAAAACATCATCCTCATCAACCAGCCCAATCCTGTTGGTAACTCGGAATACGTGCGTGTCGACAGCAATATGTTGCTCTCCAAAACCGACAGAAAGCACTACGTTAGCAGTCTTGCGGCCGACGCCAGGGAGCTTTTGAAGCTCTGTAAAATCCTGTGGTACAACACCGTCATACTCGGAACATAGAAGTTTACCGATGCCCACAAGATTCTTCGCCTTATTCTTATATAACCCCAGCTTTTTGATTATGTCCTCTACGTCATTTATGTCAGCAGCTGACAGGTCAGCAGGTTCATGATATGTACTAAACAGCTCAGGGGTCACTGTATTCACACTGGCATCAGTCGTTTGAGCTGATAAAACAACAGCCAGAAGCAGATGGAATATAGAGTCATGGTGAAGCGCACATCCTGCATCCGGATATTCAGCTTCCAGTGTGTCGAGGACTTCATTTATCTCATCTGAATTCTTAAAATATTTTATTGGTTTAATCTTCTTCATTTAATTAATTTAATTCTATATATTGATTGATTGACTTTTTGTATGCTCTCACTATAATTGTATACTGATAGTACAAATGCATAGATTGTATACTTGTACGATATCGGTACTAATCTCAGGAGGTAAGTAATAATGATGACAAACCCAGGAATCGAAAGCAACCAGCCGCTATCCAACACGCTTTTTGTACAGATACAAAAAGATATATTAAGCGGCAAGCTGCCGGCAAACTCCAAGCTGACGGAACAGGCCGTTTGCAAGCAGTACGATGTCAGCAGGACTCCGGTTCGTGAAGCCTTTAGACAGCTGGAGTCGGATGGTCTAATCGAGAACATCCCTAACCGCGGTGCATACGTAATCGGCCTTAGCAGTCGCGATATATCTGATCTGTTTGACCTGCGCAGAACCTTTGAAGTCAAGGCTGTCGAATGGGCAATCGAGCGTATGGACGACAGTGAAATTGATACTCTGCGCGAGAATATCGAATTCATGGAATTCTACACTCTCAAGGCCGATGTCGAAAAGGTGCTGCAGTTCAATTCCGCATTTCACAACATCATCTATAAAGGTACCAAGAATCGCATGCTGTACCAGACGTTGTCGTTATATCAGACATATCTCAAGCATTCAGCACCTGCAAAAACTTTTAACGACGGTTACCTCAGAATTATTCTCGATGAACACAAGGCTATATTCGAGGCATTCGAAACCAAGAACCCTGCTGCAGGCAAAAATGCCATGGACTATCATATGCAGCAAAGCAAGCTTCGCAGAATGTCTCACCTCTTCTAGGTGCTATCCCATCCGGCTGAGCTTCTGCTCTATCCAAGCGATAATATCCTTTGTCACGCACGCTTTGCAGCTATCGTGCAGTATATCGTGATAACAGTCTTTGTAAAGCTTATACGCTACCTCGTTATGCCCCTTTTCGGTTAACATGGCAGCTATTTTCATCACAGCATTTCCGCAGCCGCCACGTTGGTCCTCAGCACCGGCAACCATATAGATTGGAATATCCGGAAGCCTGACAATCCCTTTTTTGCTCCTCAGCTCCTCAATAACTCGAATCATCTCCCTGTATGCCGATGCGGTAAGCATGCACCCGCAATTGTCATCCTGAATGTACTTATCAATTTCTTCTCTGACCTTGCTAACCCAATAAAAATCGCTGTAAACGTCACCGCCTCCGAGCTTGGCAGTCTGGTACATCATGTTGTGAACGCTTTCAGAGAATGAGTTATATCCCTTTCTCATGATGTGGTTGTTGGCGTTCATCTTGATGAAGCTGATACCGCCGGGGATCTCGAGATTTTCCATGGATACAATCATGGCGATGTTGCCATATCTTATTGTATAGAGCTCACTGAGCATTGCGCCAAATCCGGCTCCAATTATTATCCTTGGAATATCTTCGCCGACTTCATTTGAGACTTCCCGGAACAGCGAGTCGATGTCGCCGAGCAGTCCCTCATAGGAGTTCTTGCGCAAGCCAAAGCAGCCCGGATGTCCCTGTTTGCTCATCCCATGTCCGATTAAATCATTTCCACATACATAGAATCCCGCATCGTTGAGCGCCGAAGCGAATTCTCTGTAGCGAAGACTATGTTCGCTTATGTCGTGCACTATCTGAACTATCGCTCGCGGATGGACGTTGGTGAATTTGAAAGAAACAACCTGGCCCTCACCGTTAGCCGCTCTCCTGTATAAATCCCTGTATTCCGACATATGCCCCCCTTATGAATAAATATAGAAGGTGTGCGGTCTACGCACGCTTGGTAATTAGTAATTACTAATTAAAAATTATTATAGCAGCTATCGCGCAAGGTCGATTATGCGCGGATAACATATCAAGTATAACATAAGAGACAGGTGCAATAAAAACACCTGTCCCATGCTGCAATTATCATTTTAAAAACTTTACCTGTCTGCTATACAGCAGCTACGCTGAATAGTGCACGGTTTGATTCCAAACTAACGAATATCAAACATAAGCCCATTATCCGAGACGTCAACTTCTATCGTCTGACCATCGACTACCTTGCTGCCTATTATCATCTCAGCGATTTGATTCTCCAGGTTGCGCTGTATGTAACGCTTAACCGGTCTGGCGCCAAACTCCTCGTCATATGACTCCTTAGCTATATAGCTGCGGGCTTCAGGTGACATTTCAAGCTCAATGCCTCTATCCTTAAGCCTTTTGACCAGTGACTCAACTGTCAAATCAACGATTTTCTCAATCTCCTCCAAATTTAACGACTGGAATACGATAATATCATCGATTCTGTTGAGAAATTCCGGTCTGAAGAACGACTTCAGCTGAGATTCCTGAAGGTTAGAGGTCATAATTATGATCGTGTTCTTAAAATCTACTGTTCTGCCCTGATTGTCTGTCAATCTTCCATCATCGAGGAGCTGCAGTAAAATGTTAAATACATCAGGGTGAGCCTTCTCAATTTCATCGAACAGAATAACGCTGTACGGTTTCCTTCTGACTGCTTCAGTGAGCTGTCCGCCCTCATCATAGCCGACATATCCCGGAGGAGAGCCCACAAGTCTCGACACAGTGTGTTTCTCCATATACTCCGACATATCGATTCTAATCAGATTTTTTTCTGTGTCGAACAGAGTTTCAGAAAGCGCCTTTGCCAGCTCAGTCTTACCCACGCCGGTAGGTCCGAGGAATATAAACGAACCGACCGGACGATTCTCATTCTTAAGACCGGCCCTTGCGCGCAATATCGCTTCAGATACGGCCTTAACACCTGCATCCTGTCCGATTACCCGCTTATGCAGAATATCGCCTAAATGGAGCAGTTTTTCGCGTTCTGATTCAGCCAGTTTACTGATGGGAATTCCTGTCCATTCGGAAATTACCGACTGAATTTCTTCTTCTCCCACTTCCTCGCGCAGCAGTCTATTTTCGCTTGATTGCTCAGTCTTCTCCTTGAGTCCCTCTATCTCCTTCTCGAGTCTGGGCAAATCACCGTATCTAAGCTTTGCGAGCTTCTCAAGATCATACTCTCTCTCAGCTGTTTCTATCTGATGACGAATCTCCTCTAATTCAAGCTTCTTGTTCTTGAGTTCCTGAATATTCTTTTTCTCGTTAGACCATTTAGCGGTCAGCTCGTCATTTTCACTCTTTAGATTAGCGAGCTCTTCGCTTATTGCTTCCAGCCTTACCTTGCTCGCCTTATCGTCCTCCTTGGATAACGCTTGCTGTTCTATTTCAAGCTGCATGATTTTACGTGATATCTGATCGAGATCTGACGGCATGCTGTCAATCTCGGTTCTTATTCTGGCAGCTGCTTCATCCATCAAATCTATCGCCTTGTCCGGCAAATATCGGTCGCTTATATACCTGTTTGAAAGTGTCGCACAAGCGATAAGAGCATTGTCCGTGATTCTGACACCGTGATGAATCTCAAATTTCTCCTTCAGTCCCCTAAGTATAGAAATCGTGTCCTCAACAGTAGGTTCGTCTACCATTACCTTTTGGAATCGTCTCTCAAGAGCTGCGTCAGTTTCTATATATTTCCTATATTCATCAAGTGTAGTCGCTCCGATGCAGTGCAGCTCTCCTCTTGCCAGCTTTGGCTTAAGCAGATTTCCCGCATCCATAGATCCCTCTGTGCGACCTGCACCAACGATATTATGAATCTCATCTATGAACAGGATAATGTTCCCGTCAGATTTATCTATCTCATTTAAAACAGCCTTGAGTCGCTCTTCGAATTCTCCGCGGTACTTAGCTCCCGCAATCAACGAACCCATATCGAGCGAGAATATCGTCTTACCCCTCAGGCCATCCGGTACGTCACCATTGACTATTCTCTGCGCCAATCCCTCTACTACGGCAGTCTTGCCGACTCCAGGTTGTCCAATTAAAACCGGGTTATTCTTGGTTCTCCTCGATAGAATCTCGATAGCTCGCCTTATTTCCACATCCCTGCCAATAACCGGATCCAGCTTCCCCTTCCTAGCTGCATCAACAAGATCGATGCCATACTTATTAAGAGCATCATAGGTGTCTTCCGGATTCTGATTAGTCACTCTCTGGTTACCTCGAACCATCGTTAGAGCTCTCATAAAATCATCCTTGTTGATACCGTACTTTGTCAGGATTCCGTTAACTTCGGAGTTTTTGGAATCAATAATTGCCAGATACAGGTGCTCAACACTGACATAATCATCCTTAAAATCTCCGGCGATTTTTTCAGCTTTTATAAGGACGCTGTTGAGTTCAGGACTCATGTATACCTGCCCATTACCGCCACTAACCTTTGGCATCTTCTCAAGATTTTTCTCTAAATCAGCCTTTAGCGCTCTCACATCTACGTTCATAGCTTCAAGAAGCTTAGGAATCAATCCGTCGCTGTCGCTTATTATTGCGTAATGTACATGTGCTATCTCTAACTGCTGATGCCCGTAAGAAGTTGCTAAATTTTGTGAATCGAGAATGGCACCCTGCATTTTCTGCGTATATTTTTCAATATTCATTGCCTTCCTCCTCATTTAATATTTCATGATCCAAGTCTCACTTGCTTACAAGATAAATTTAGCACTCGTCTGTGACGAGTGCTAATAATTATCGTGATGAAATTGTGAAGAACTTCTATGCTAATATAATCCCTGTAAGCAGCGTTGAATAAACCGAACTGGTCAGTGGATACAGTATCCTGCTGACTACCCCGAATAACAGCAACAACAATAAAACCAATCCGCCATACTGATACACTGTGTAGTACCAGCCGGTCTTGCGCAGATTAAACAGCTCCGTAACTAAACCGAACCCGTCCAGCGGCGGAACGGGGATGAGATTAAATATCATCAGTGTTATATTGATCATAACGACGTACAGCAGAATCTTGACAGCTAACCCCTGTACAGAATCTGTCAATATAACATCTCTGCCCCAAAGGTTAATCGCAAATCTGGATATGAAGGCGAATACTATCGCTATTATCAGATTCATCGTTACACCCGCGACGGATACGATAAACTCGTCTAAACGAGGCCTCTTATAATAACGATTATCTATTTGTACTGGAACACCCCAGCCGAATCCGCAAAAGATAAGCGCAAAGAAACCAAACGGATCAATGTGCTTTGCCGGATTAATTGTCAATCTGCCTTGTGCCTTGGGTGTCGGGTCTCCAAATGCATTTGAAGCAAACGCATGGGCAAATTCGTGGAACGAAAGCCCCACCACTATGCCCGGCAGCGTCAACAGCATATTGAAGAAATACGTCTTGGGATCTTTAAGTCCGCCATTTAAAAAGTTAGTAATCAGAAGCAGGATTAATATAATACCCGGTCCTGACCGCAATAAGCTGCTAAGTTTATCTCTCATATAAATATTCCTTTTTGTATTATTATTCTTAAGTGGCAAATAAATAGCTAGGCCAGAATTCCATCTATGCTGAACGTCTTGCAGTCTGTAATCCTGACATCGACAAGCTGACCTGTGATATCCCTTCCGGACGAGATATTAACCAGCTTGAAGCCATCAGTTCTTCCCGAATATGCGTTTTCGTCCTTACGACTCGCTCCGTCCACGAGCACCCTTACAGTTTGATCAGTAAGCATCGAATTGTTGCGCAGAGAACATTCGTTAACCACCTCGTTTAGGCGTTCAAAACGCTCGTGCTTGATATCGTAAGGTATCTGATCTGTGTAACCAGCCGCAGGAGTGCCCTCACGAGGCGAGTATATAAATGTAAATGCTGAGTCGTATCCGACATACTCGACTAGCGACAATGTCTCCGCAAATTCATCTTCTGTCTCCCCCGGAAAGCCGACTATGATGTCTGTGGTGATTGCAATATCCGGGCATGCAGCTTTTAGCTTGTCAATAATTTCGATATACCTATCTCTGTCGTATCTGCGATTCATGCGCTTCAGTACAGTGCTGCTGCCCGACTGAACAGGTAAATGGATGTGCTTACACAGCTTGTTACAAGTGCGGAAGCAATCTATCAGATCGTCTGAAAGATCCTTGGGATTGGATGTCATAAATCTGATCCTCTCAATTCCTTCAATCTCGTTAATATATCTGACGAGTGTTGGGAAATCATTGCCTTCGCCGTCCTTAAAGGAATTTACATTCTGTCCCAACAGCATAACCTCCAACACACCGTCAGAAGCCAGCTTTTTAACTTCATCGACAACATCTGCAAGCGACCTGCTCTTTTCTCTGCCGCGAGTGTATGGAACAATGCAGTAGGTGCAGAAGTTATTGCAGCCGTAAGTGATATTTACAAGCGCCTTATGCTCATAAACCCTCTTAGGTTCCTTTTCATCCGGAATTACAGGGCTGTTTGCGGTGATGGAAAACTGCTTTTTGCCAGTTGCTATTCTTGAATTGAGGAGCTTCGGAAAATCACCAATTGTCTGTGTACCAAACACAACATCTACCCATCCAAAGCTCTTCTTGATTTCCTCCTGCACGCGCGGCTGTTGCGGCATGCAGCCGCAAACACAGACGATTCGGGAATCTTTATTTTCATCTCTGCGTTTTTTAAACTGTCCGAGCATGCCGTAAAATCGCTTATCAGCATGCTCGCGGACGCTGCAGGTATTCATGACTACAACATCCGCTTCATAAGGATCAGCAACAAATTCGCATCCCATGCCTTCGAGCATACCGGCGATATTCTCCGAGTCGTGCTCGTTCATCTGGCATCCGAAAGTAATAATGTGATATTTTTTCATGTGTTATTTGTTCTCTTGTTTCCTATCTCTGTTCATCAGCAGTTCAACTGCATCGCGAGGTTTGAGGTTGCCATCTATCACACTCTTGACGGCATCTGTAATCGGCATCTCTATTCCCAGCTTAGCCGCCAGCCTGCTAGCGGCCTCGACTGTATAGAAGCCCTCAACTGTAGTCTTGATCTCGGCGACCGCTTCATCCGGTGTCATTCCACCTCCGATAAGCAACCCGCACCTTCTGTTTCTCGACAGATCGGAGGAGCATGTAACCATGAGATCTCCTATTCCTGACAGCCCTGCAAAAGTCTCGCTCTTGGCACCCATCGCTTCTCCAAGCCTGGAAATCTCGTGGATACCTCTTGTCATCAGAGCAGCCTTGGAGTTATCTCCGAATTTCATGCCGTCTGCAATACCTGTGCCAAGTGCAATTACGTTCTTAAGTGCACCTCCAAGCTCGACCCCGAGAATATCATCGCCGGTGTACACACGGAAAGTCTTACTCATCAGTATGTTCTGAATTTCCTTGGCCGCATCATCGTCATCAGACGCAGCAACTACTGTAGTTGGGTAGTTGCGGACGATTTCCTCAGCATGCGAAGGTCCGGAAACTGCGACATATCTGTTATCAACTAAGGACTTTGCAATTTGAGACATAGTCTTAAGAGAATCGTTTTCGATCCCCTTTGCAAGATTTACAAGAATAGCTTCCTTGTCGATATACTTTGCAGATTTCTCGATAACGCGTCCAAACTGCTGAGCAGGAATCGCAAATATAACTATGTCACGTTTACTTACCCCTGTACGCAGGTTCGAGGTGAACCTGATGCTGTCAGCCAGCTTGGCTCCCGGCAAATACTTCTCATTTACCCTAGTCTCTCGAATCCTGTTAATATCTTCCTTGTTACGGCCGTAGATCGTAACTCTATGGCCGTTATGCGCGATTACATTCGCAATTGCGGTACCGAAGCTGCCGTTTCCAATCACTGCTACTTTCTTCTTTGCCGAACCCTTGAGCTGTGGTATCTCAACGTCCTTGTAATAATCTGCCGCCGAATCCAAAACCTCAACCCTGGTGTGGTTGATCGATGTTGCCTCGTTGACAAGCTCGTCCCTGGAGCCGGACGCCAGTATATCATCATGTACCGAGTCAGTGAGCACCATGTCTTCATCTTTATCAAATTTATCGAGATTATCGTGAGCCTTCTCTATATTCATGCTTGATTCTTCACCGGGAGCATCGAAGCTTTCGTCTGTATCTGTATTAGATTGTGCTGTGAGCTTCTCTCTGATTCTGGAACCAATGCTCAGCTCCTTCTCCTCACCATTCATCAGTCTCTTGATATTACCGCGGTGAGTGAACAATATTACAAGTGCCATAAGGATGGCGATTGGTAAATCCTTCGGGTAGTAATACAGCATTAACAAAGGATACATGAGCGCTGCAGTAATTGAACCAAGAGACATCTTCTTGGATACTCCGGCAACTATAACTGCAATAAGAGCAGCTGCAAAGGTACTTGGCCAATTGATAGCCATGGCAGCACCTATAAAGGTAGCCACCCCCTTGCCACCCTTGAATTTAAAGATAACAGGATATATATGCCCGATAACAACAGCTGCAAATGCTAACATCGCACCGAGATTATTAAATCTTCCCTGTGCTATTGTTACAGCCACGAGGCCCTTGAGTATATCTATTACAAGAGTACAGGCCGCAGCCTTAGTTCCCAGAACTCTGAGCACATTTGTAGTACCGGCGTTGCCGCTTCCTGCCTTCTTGATATCGATTCCGTAGAAACGACCAATTAATGTAGCCGGCGATATATTACCGATGAGATATGCAATTACCACCATTATAGTCAGCGATACATAATTCATTAATTATCTCCCTTTTTCTCATTGAACAAGAACTTGATGGACGTTCCTTC
Source organism: Mogibacterium sp. CM50 (assembly GCF_000293155.1). Lineage (NCBI taxonomy): Bacteria > Bacillati > Bacillota > Clostridia > Peptostreptococcales > Anaerovoracaceae > Mogibacterium > Mogibacterium sp. CM50. The sequence continues at coordinate 192,411 of NZ_ALNL01000044.1, forward strand.
AAAGTCATATGCCTCACGCAGCTTGTTCTCCAGATACCTTGAGTACGAGAAGTGCATAAGCCGGCGCGAATTTATATTGAACGAAAACAGCGGCGGTCTGGAGCCAATCTGACTCGCATAGTAAATCTTGAGACGTTTGCCCTTGTCTGAAGGCGGCTGCCTCATCATAACTGCATCCTCGATAATGCTGTTGAGCTTACCTGTTGTGATTCGCCTCGACCTAATATCCTCAATCTTAGCTGCTTTGTCTATTATGTCGAAAACCCTCCTGTTCTCCAGTACTGATACAAAGAGTATCGGTGCATATGACACGAAGCGGAGATCCGCTCTGAGCTTGCGTTCATAATCTCTCATGGTGTTAGTTTCTTTTTGGACAAGATCCCACTTATTAACGACAATCATAAGGCCCTTGCCGGCTTCATGAGCAATACCCAGAATCTTCTTATCCTGCTCTGTTAAGCCTTCGGCTGCATCAATCATCATTATGCAAATATCACACCGCTCAACGGATGCAACAGCTCTGATGACACTGAAATGCTCGATTGAATCGTTGACCTTGCTCTTGCGTCTCAACCCGGCTGTATCTATCAGAGTGTATTCTTTATCATTATACGAAAATGGCGTATCAATCGAGTCACGGGTAGTTCCTGCAATCGGCGAGACAATTACGCGCTTTTCGTTTGTGAGTGCATTTACAAGTGAGGATTTACCGACATTAGGCTTCCCTATAATGGCAATCCTGGTTGAATCCTCATATCCATAAAGCTCATCGTCCGGGAAGCCTGTCACGATTGCATCGAGCAGGTCACCCATATTGAGCATGTTGACCGAGCTGATAGCGATTGGTTCGCCAAATCCAAGCTCATAAAAATCATATATATCGTCACCAAGCTTGCCCGGATTGTCAACCTTATTGACAACCAGTATGACCTCCTTGCCCGTCCTTCTGAGGATATCAGCAACGTCATGGTCGGCAATGGTAAGACCTTCCTTGCCATCAACCATGAAAAGGATAACATCGGCGAGCTCCATAGCCGTAACCGCCTGCTCCCGCATCTGTGAGAGAATGATATCGCCGGTATTTGCTTCAATACCGCCCGTATCGATAATGGCAAATTCACGTCCGTTCCATTCAGTCTCGGCATAAATCCTATCGCGAGTTACTCCCGGAGTATCTTGCACTATAGCCTTGCGCTCTCCAATTATTCTGTTGAAGAAAGTAGATTTTCCTACATTAGGCCTCCCTACTACAGCGAGTATAGGTTTACTCATCAAAAATACCTCCTGCAAATTCCTGCGGATCGAACTCCTTGAGGTCATGCATACCTTCACCTACTCCAATGAACTTGATAGGCAGATCGTACTCGTCCGTCACCGTTATAGAGATGCCTCCCCTCGCTGTACCGTCAAGCTTGGTAAGTATGATGCCTGTGATATCAGCAATTTCACTGAATTCCTTGGCCTGACTGATAGCATTTTTGCCGGTTGTCGAATCGAGAACTATAAGAGTCTCACGTGAAGCATCAGGATACTCACGTCCAATGATCTTATCCATCTTTTCAAGCTCTTTCATAAGATTTGTCTTATTCTGAAGCCTCCCGGCCGTGTCGCATATGAGCACGTCGATATTGTTGGCTTTAGCTGACTGAACAGCGTCATATATTACCGCAGCAGGGTCTGTACCCTCATCGTGGCGAATTACTCGCACTCCTGAGCGATTTCCCCACTCAACCAGCTGGTCGGCAGCCGCCGCACGAAAGGTGTCCGCAGCTGCGAGCAAAACGCTCTGACCGCGCTCCTTGAAATAGTTGGCAAGCTTTCCTATCGAAGTCGTCTTGCCGCCGCCATTGATCCCGATCATAAGAATCACAAGCGGATAATCTGCCGATAGTTTGTTGCGTTCGCCCTTGTCCACAATTTCGGCAATGACATCAGATAGAGCCTTCTTTATTTCGTCCGGCTTGGTCAGATACTTGGCATTGACGCGCTTTTTTAGCATATCCATTATCTTTTCTGTGGTTTCAATACCAATATCGGAGACAACGAGCGATTCCTCAAGCTCTTCATAAAACTCCTCGTCGATATTAGGGTTCCCGACGATTACGTTTGTAACTCTCTCTGTAAATTTTTTAAATGTACTCTTGTCTTTGAAAAGTCCCATGTTTATCCTTTCCGTCCTGCGCTGTACAAATGCATTTGCCGGTGCGGTTATTCGTCTGCATACTCGTTTGGATCAAATCCATCTTCAAATTTGAGCGACAGAACCCGTGAAATTCCCTGTTCAGGCATAGTGACACCGTAGAGTACGTCTGCGTGTTCCATCGTGGCCTTGTGATGCGTTATAAGAGCAAACTGCACTTCTTCAAAGTGCTTGAGGTAATTGGAAAACCGCTCTATATTCGCTTCATCCAGCGCAGCCTCAACTTCATCCAGTATACAGAATGGCGTAGGCTTCGCCTTGATAACCGCAAACATAAGCGCAATGGCTGTCAGCGTTTTCTCTCCTCCGGACATAAGGTTGATATTCTTAAGTCTCTTGCCCGGCGGCTGAGCTATGATCTCGATTCCTGAAGCCAGCGGATCAGATTCATCCTCAAGCCTTAGCTCGGCGTGACCGCCGCCAAAGAGCTCGCTGAAAATCTCCTCAAAATTGATAACCACCTTGTCAAAGTTCTCCTTGAACTTGTCTCTAATCTTGCGCTCCATATTGCTGATAATAGACTTTAGCTCCTTCATAGCTGTGGAGATATCGTTTTCCTGAGCAGTCATAAACTCATACCTCCTGCTCACGGCCTTGTACTCTTCTATTGATGATATGTTTACATCACCCAGTTCGGCCATACGAAGTTTGATTTCCTTAGCCTCTTTGTTGCCGGCAGTGATTCCGAAATTCTCATCGCGTATATCCTGAGCCTCTGCGAATGACACCTCGAATTCATCCCATAGTTTATCCTTCTGAGTATCAAGCAATGTCTCACTTCTGGTGCTCTTGACTTCAAGCTTGTATTTAGCGTCCTGCAGCTCGGTCACATCGCGGATCAATTCCTTTTGATTAGAAATTGCAACTTCATATGCAGCCTTGTTTGAGTCGATTTCTTCTCCTAATGCCTTTATCTTATCCTCCAGCTGTTTCCTGCGATTCTGCAGCTCTTCTATCTTATCACTCGACTCTGCATCGCTGCTTGTCAGCATGTGGTGCTTCTCATCGAGCTCCTCGTATGACATACGGGCATCGTCGATTTCATTTTCAAGATCCGTTACAGTATCCCTGACACGCTCTATCAGCTCATTAAGTCCAAGGATCCTGGCATCCTGCTCGCTTAGCTGCAGCTTGTTCTCAAGTGTTACCTCTCGTAACCTGTTAACACGTGAATCGTATCGCTCAGCATCTACCATCAGCTCCTCAATATGATTGTTGAGCTTCTCAATCCTCGTATCAGTCTCGGATATTTCAGCCCTGTGCTTGTCTACCATCTCCGTAGCTTTAGCGATATCACCATCAAGTGTCGCAAGCTCACTGCTAAACTGCTCTCTATGCGCACCAGCATCCTCAGTTAACTTCTTGATTCTATCAAGCTCGCTTCCTATAACACTCTTGTCAATTTCTATCTGATGCAGCTCATCGTAGCACTGCGCCCTTGACTCCTTGAGTGCCGCGACATTGGCTTCACCCGCGGCAATCTTATCTCTATGCTCAGCAATCTGTTCTCTCAGCTTATCGGCGATTTCACTTAGTTCCTTGATTTCGTTTTTGCGCTCAAGTATATTGGCTGATTTGTTCTTGTACCTTCCACCGGTGATCGCACCGCTGGAATTGATAACCTCTCCATCCATCGTTACAATCCTATATCCGCGGCTCGACATCTTGGAAATTCGAACGGCATCATCCATGTTGCTTGCAAATATAACTCGTCCCAGCAGGTACTCAAGTATGACGTGATATTTTTCGTCCGCTCCCACTATTTGGGAAGCTATGCCGAGATAGCCGGGAGAATTTTCAATATCTCTTTCCTGATATTGCTTGTTATACCTGAGAGATGACAGAGGCAGGAATGTCGCTCTACCGGCTCTGTTATCCTTGAGCCATCTCACAGCTGCCTTTGCTGATGCATCGTCATCACAGACTATATTCTGCATAGCCGCTCCGAGCGCAGTCTCTGTCGCTATCTCGTATCCTGAGGGTACCTTGATAAGATCTGAAACCGTACCGAAAATTCCATTGGCATGCTGTCTCATAAGCTGTCTGACAGCATTGTTATAGCCTTCGTAGTTGCTTTCCATCTCTTCGATGGTGTTTTTACGAGCCAGCGTGCGGTTATACTTGTTACTCAGCTCTGCAATCTGCCTATTCCGTTGATTGGACGTTTCTTCAAGCTCTCTGATCTGCACGACAATCTCGTTGATCTTTGAGGCTGCGTGGCTCTGCTTGTCTTCAACCTCAGCAAACTGTGATTCCAGTGACTTGAGCTTGCGAGCATTTTCAGCATCAGTCTCATCCTTGCCGCTGTATTCCTCATTCAGCTGATCTCTTCTATCATTAAGCGTGCTGACATAATTCTCGAGGGTTGTAATATCGGCCCTGCGGGTTACATTTTTGTTCGTCAGGCTGATAATGTCGTCCTTACTGTTTTCAATCTCTGTATTGACGGCCTCAAGCTTTCGCTTGCTATCGTTGAAATCCGCTTCTGCCTGAGCCAGCTCTCTCTCAACCTGCTCCTTTTCAGCTCTATAGGATTTTTCGTTAGCCTCAAGCTCTCCGAAATTTCGCTTTTCAGAATCCAGCTTAGCCAGGTTGTCTGAAATTACAGCTTCAAGCCTTGCGAGCTCTCGCTCAATGCTTTGAAGCTTCTCTTCGTTTACCTGTCCACGGCTGGTTACAGTGTTGAGCTCATCTATTCTATCGAGAAGCTCAGCATTGGCATCTTCATACGATTGATCGAGCGCTGCCGAATTGAGTCTTCTCTCTTCGATCAGGGCTTCGATAGATTTACCCTTCTCATCCATCTCGGATAGCGTAGCTTCCATGTCGAACAATTCAGCTCGAGAAGCCTCAACCGTACGGATCAGACTATCGATATTGTGAATAATTATATTTACGCCGACGTATTTATATCTGTCGCGAAGCACTATGTATTCGCTCGCCTTTTCCGACTCTTCCTTAAGAGTTCCAATACGGCTTTCAATCTCGGAAATGATGTCCTTGACGCGTTCAAGGTTATCAGAAGCCGCCGCCAGCTTTCTCTCAGCTTCTGCCTTGCGACTCTTATAGAGCACAACTCCGGCAGCCTCTTCGAATATCTCCCTGCGGTTCTCCGGCTTAGTGCTCACAATATCCTGGATTTTTCCTTGGCCAATAATTGAATATCCGTCAACTCCAATTCCGGTATCCATAAACAGCTCTTTGATATCTTTCAGCCGACACTGATTGCCATTAATCAAGTATTCGCTGTCTCCCGACCGATACATGCGGCGTGTTACCTGAACCTCGTTGTATTCTAGCGGTAATATTCCAAGCGAATTATCAATGACAAGTGACACCTCGGCCATACCCTTGGGCTTTCGCGTCGCAGTTCCGGCGAATATGATATCATCCATTTTACCGCCACGCAGCGACTTAGGACTCTGCTCGCCAAGTACCCAACGGAGGGCATCGCTGATGTTGCTCTTACCACTTCCGTTAGGTCCGACTATACATGTTATTCCGTCGTTGAGGTCAATAGTCACCGGGTCAGCAAATGACTTAAAGCCCTGTAGCTCAATACGTTTAAAATACAAGCTATATATCCCCTTTCATAAGTGCATCCGCTGCAGCGGCCTGCTCAGATTCCTTCTTGCTCTTGCCTATTCCTCTACCCAGCTCATTGCCGTCAACAAGCACCGCTGCCACGAACTCCTTGCTATGGTCCGGACCTGCCTCATTCACTATCTGATACCTGATATTAACTCCCTTGATATAATCCTGCAGCTTCTCTTGCAGAAGAGTCTTATAATCCTTATACAGCTCCCCCTTAACTGCAAGTCTAATCTTATCTGCAAAAAGATCCAGCACCACTCGCTCAGCTGCAGCATATCCTCCATCGATTATCATCGCACCGATAACGGCTTCGACAGCATCTCCGACAATTGATGTTTTCTGACGACCGCCACCATTTTCTTCACCATGACCCAGCTTCAGATATTCACCCAGCTCAAGCTGACTAGCTACCTCAGCAAGAGATCGCTCACACACGACATCTGCGCGAGTTTTTGACAATACTCCTTCGTGCGCCTCCGGCATAACCGCAAACATCTTCTTACCGATTATTGCATTGAGAAAAGCGTCTCCGAGAAACTCAAGCCGCTCATTGTTGAATTCATAGTGCTTACCATGCTCAGAAGCGTATGAGCTGTGAGTGAGTGCAGTCTCCAGCAGCTTTTCATTTTTGAATTTATACCCTAATTTATTTTCTAAGCTATCCATTTCATCCTAACCTATACATGACTTATGCATAACACTGCCGTGTGAATGCTATGTATCCGAAACCTGATATTTCTACGCTTCTGCGTTACCATCCGTTACTTCAGTTTTGTATTCGCTAAGCTCATCGTTATCAGCCAGAGCTTTTTCAATCTGCCCGGTCACATCTGACGCTACATAATCTCGGGCTTTGAGGATTGCATTATAGACAGCGTAAGCCTTAGAACTACCGTGAATCTTGAGAACCGGTCCCTTGAGTCCAAGAATAGGAGCTCCACCTTCTTCTGAATAGTCGAATTCCTTCTTCATTTCCTTGAGTTGCTTAGACAGCATAAGCGCAGCAATCCTGGAGATAGTTCCCCCTAGCAGAACATCCTTGAGCCTGCCCATGATCGAAAGCGCCAGACCCTCCGAGCTCTTGAGGAATACATTTCCTGAAAATCCGTCAGTAACGACAACATCGCAGACACCAGAGGCAATCTCGCGACCCTCAACATTGCCTTTGAAATTGATGGAGCTATTAGCGAGAAGTTCATGAGCTTCCTTATGAAGGTCATCTCCCTTTTCAGCCTCTGTTCCGACGTTAAGCAGTCTTACGTCCGGATGCTCAATACCTTTGACATTTTCCACGTAAATGCTGCCCATAATACCGAACTGGTACAAATATTCAGACTTGCAGTCCACATTTGCACCACAGTCTAAGAGAAGTGTCGTCTCATTCTTGCCAATCTGCGGAAAAAACGCTGCAATTGCCGGTCGCTTGATACCCTTGATACGGCCCAGCCCCAGAAGTCCTGCGGCTAGCAGTGCACCCGTGCTGCCACCAGAGATAAACACGTCGCCATCTCCTGCCTTGATCATCCTCATTCCAACATTGACTGTAGCATCCTTCTTCTTGCGTACTGCCATTGCGGGAGCTTCGTTGTTGGTTACAGCCTCGGTTGCATTTACAACCGCAATGTTGTCTCCATCCCACCCCCGCCTCTCCAGTTCGGTACTGATAAGCTCTTGAGCTCCAATTATTGTAATCGTATCCTCTATCTTTCTAGCGGCAGAAATCGCACCCTTGACGATTTCCTGTGGAGCGTAATCTCCACCCATGCCATCAATCAATATATTCATAATCCCTCCGCTATAATGCACAAACAGAATTAAGCATAATATTATACCATAAACCCCTGAACCTTGTGAATTTCTGAGGGTTATATTGTATATCGAGCATGAAAAAAGTGCTGTTATCCGGAGTCCGGCCGCACACAGCACTGTATTGATCGACATCGTATTCATCTGAGTCTGAGCTGACCACACGCCGCATCGATATCAGTACCTAGAGTCCTTCTCACTGAAACCGCAATGCTGTGTTCCTCGAGTGTCCACGCGAAACTTCTGACAGTTTCCCTGTTAGATGTGAGGTAGCCTGTACCGTCTACCTCATTGAGTGGAATCAGATTAACATGAGTAAGCCAACCCTTGAGATGGCCGGCAAGCTCTAGCGCATGCTCCCTCTGATCATTGACACCGTCGATGAGCGCATATTCAAAAGTTATACGTCTCTTAGTCGACTCTGTGTATGTCCTGCATGCTGTAATGAGATCTTCGTACGCATATCTCCTTGCAATCGGCATGGTACGTCTTCTGATATCGTCATTGGGCGCGTGTAGCGATACCGCTAGATTCACTTGAGGAAAATCTTTCCCGAATTGCTCAATCATCGGCACAAGTCCGCACGTAGATACGGTAATATTCCTCATTCCGAGATTGTACCCCTGCTTGCTGTTAATGAGACTGATAAATTTTGATAGTCCTTCGTAATTATCAAAGGGTTCCCCTATGCCCATTATTACGACATGCCCAATGTCCTCGCCGATCAACCTGCGCATCTTGAGAACCTGTGCCAGCATTTCTCCGCCAGTCAGCGATCTGTCAAGTCCTTTGCGTGTCGATGCACAGAACGAACACCCCATACGGCATCCGACTTGAGAGCTGATGCATATTGAATTGCCGTAATTATATTTCATATATACGGCTTCGACGCGTGCACCATCCGAAAACTCAAATAGGCATTTACAAGTTCCGTCCTGCTTTGATTCCTGAACGGTAACCGCTCCGGGCATATCGATATAGTAATCTTGAGCGAGCGCACCTCTAAGCCTCACTGGTAGATTGCTCATCTCATCGAACGAGTCGACACCCTTTGAAATCCACTCAAATATCTGTTTGGCTCTAAACTTTTTCTCACCGTATGAAGAAACGACCCCGGCTAATTCGTCGGGATCGAAATCTGCGATGTTGAGCTTAGAATTATTTTTGTTATCTTCACTCATAATATTTATTGCTCTTAACACTTAGCTACTGCAAGTCCGGTATTGTGACCATTGATATCAAACACATCCAGGCCTGTAGCTTCAACAACAGCATCGGCGAGAGTCTCTTCCTTGATATGATCAATCGCACCTAGAACAGCCGCCTTCACATCATCATCTGCCTCCAAGCTGATGGTTATGTGGTCAAGCATCTTGAAGTCGTGCTGTTTGCGAAGCTGCTGAACCTTAGAAATAACCTCACGGACATATCCCTCGCTGACAAGCTCCGGAGTTAGAGTTGTATCCAGGATAGTGAAAACGTTGTTCTCCATACCCACAATAAAGCCTTCCTTTGCCGAAATACGTACATCGAGGAATTCTTCAGTGATGTCGTACTCAGTACCACCGAGCTCCAGCTTAACAGAACCGTTTGCGACATTTGCCAGGAGCTCCTTGGCATCCAGCTGTGCCAGCTTTGCGGCAAACTCCTTGATATTCTTCCCGAGCACCGGTCCGGCTGTCTTGAAGTCCGGCTTAACTGAGAAGTTCATGTATTTATCCAAATCGTTTTCAAACACGACATTCTTGACGTTGAGCTCCTCGGTGATCAGGGATACGAGGTCGCTGATCAGGCTCTCGTATTTACCGTCAACGATTACCTCGCTGAGTGGCTGTCTGACCTTGAGTCTCTCTTTTTCTCTGGTTCCTCTTCCAAGGTTAACAAGAGTCTTGACTAGACCCATCCTATCCTCAGTTTTTTCATCGATGAGTTCTTTGTTGGCAACCGGGAAGTAGGCAACGTGAACGCTCTTATCTCCTGTCAGCTTGACATACATTTCATCGGAAATAAACGGAGCGATTGGCGCTATCATCTTGATCGTACCGAGAAGAACCTCATAAGTAGTTGCGTAAACGCTCTTCTTATCGTCAGTCATTCCCTCGGCGTAGAATCTTCTTCTAGCTCTTCTGATGTACCAGTTGGAGAAGTCCTCTACTACGAAATCGTTGATTGCTCTGACTGTCTTCATATGGTCGTACTCATCCATGTGTTCAGTGACCTCAGCTGCAAGCCTGTTATATCTGGAGATAATCCATCTGTCCAGCTCCGGTCGATCTGCATAAGGAACCTCTATTTTCGCCGGATCTATGTCGTCCATATTTGAGTATAGTACAAAGAAATTGTAGATATTTCTGAGAGTACCGAAGAACTTGCTCTGCACGTCCTTAACTCCTTCCTCATCAAACTTAGTTGGTGTCCAGGCCGGTGATACGGATACCAGATACCAACGTATTACGTCAGCTCCGTACTTACTCATCATCTCGAACGGATCAACTGTGTTTCCTACATGCTTGGACATCTTCTTGCCATTTGCGTCGAGAATCAGGTCGTTAACCAGTACGTTCTTGTAAGGTGCTTTGCCCATGATGAAAGTGGATATAGCCATCAGTGAATAAAACCAACCTCTGGTCTGGTCAATACCCTCACAGATGAAATCAGCCGGGAACAGCTCACTTTCGAATCTCTCCTTGTTCTCAAATGGATAATGCCACTGTGCAAACGGCATCGAACCCGAGTCGAACCAGCAGTCCATAACATCGGGAATTCTCTCCATAGCCTTGCCGCAATGAGGGCACTTGAAATGAATATCATCTACATATGGTCTGTGAAGCTCTATTGTCTCCGGATCGACATCCTCTATTGCCTTTTCAGCCAGCTCAGCACGGCTGCCGGCACCCTCAAGATGTCCGCACTCACACTTCCAGATTGGAATTGGAGTACCCCAGTATCTGGCTCTTGAGATGTTCCAGTCCTTAACATCAGAAATCCAATTGCCGAATCTCTTCTCGCCAACATATGGCGGATACCAATTAACTTTATTATTATTCTCAACCAGCTGTTCTCTGAGCTTAGTCATCTCAATATACCAGCCGGGCTTTGAATAGTACACCAAAGGTGTATCGCACCTCCAGCAGTGTGGATAGTTGTGAACCATCTTCTGTTTAGCAAATACCTTGTTCTCAGCTGCAAAATGCTTGAGTATCTCTACATCCAGACCCTCGTCCATAACGAATCTACCCTTCCATGGAGTTGCCGTAAAACATCCTCTCTCATCAACCGGTTCTGCAAAATCAACACCATATTTGCGGCAAGTATTATAGTCGTCTTCACCGAAAGCATATGCCGTATGAACAAGACCTGTACCGTCATCAACTGTTACATAATCTGCATTCGCTATGAAAAAGCCTTTAACCTTTTCCGGATCATCGCCATATACAAATGTCGAAAGAGGCTCATACTCAACGTGCTCGAGCTCCTTACCTGTCATCTCATCGAGAACCTCGTATTTGCCCTCTCCGAGAACCCTATCGGCAAGATTCTTGGCTACGTAGAATACGTTGCCTTCTTCGTCGCCCTCAAGCATCTTAGCTCTGATGTATACAACCTCTGGACCTACTGTAATTAAAATGTTAGAGGGAAGTGTCCACGGTGTTGTTGTCCATGCTAAGAAATACTCATTATCTCTGTCTCTGCGTTTGAACTTGCAGGTTACTGTGAGGACCGGATCCTCCTTATAGCCCTGTGCAACCTCGTGAGAAGCAAGACCTGTTCCGCATCTGGCGCAATATGGCAGAACCTTGTGACCTTCGTAGATTAAGCCCGCATCAAAGAACTTCTTGATTATCCACCATACAGATTCGATATAGTTATTATCAAATGTGATATACGGGTCATCCATATCGGCTAAATATGCCATTTTCTCCGACATCTCACGCCATAGACCTGTGTATTTAAAGACGGAGTCCCGGCACTTCTCATTAAACTCCTTGATCCCGTACTTCTCGATATCGCCTTTGCCGGACATACCGAGCTGCTTCTCTACCTCAATTTCGACCGGAAGTCCGTGTGTATCCCATCCAGCCTTTCTCTTTACCTGGAAACCCTGCATAGTCTTGTATCTGTTGATGGAATCCTTGAGCGTTCTAGCCATCAGATGGTGTATACCCGGCTTACCATTGGCTGTCGGAGGCCCCTCGTAGAATACGAAGCTTGGTTCACCTTCTCTCTCTCTTACGCAGAGCTCCAGAAGATCTATGTCGGCCCAATGCTTGACCTGTTCTTCTTGAACTTCCGCTACTGATTGCTCAGATAAGTTTTCAAACATATTTTCATCCCTTCCTCTAACATTAATTATTGTAATAAACAAAATATTCATTAATTTTACTAATTAAAGCACAAAATGTCAACATTACCATAATGTGTATGGCTTATAAGCTCACAATATGTATGGTTTATAAACCATATAAAACAAACAATACTATTTGCGATACTCATTGAAATTTCTCTTAATCTTATCCACTAATTCTGGATATTTTACAGAATGAAGATCAGGGTAGGACTTCAAAATTCTGCCTGATCCAAATAACGAGGTCTTGCTCAGATTTTTGTAAAGCTCCTGTCTCACAAGCTCGTACTGCTGTTTCATTTCAGCAAGCTCATGGCTAACCTCTTCTCTTCTAGCGGTTGCCATATCTCGCACATCGGCCTCAAATAACGCACTCTGAACTTTGTATTCATCTACATGTTCCTTCGTACTGAGAGCGTTCTCGCCAATCCTCGTGCTCAGCTCATCACTGAATTCCCGCATCGCCTGCTGCATATCGTCAAGCTTTCTGATTTTCTTGTTGAGTCCGAGCATTATCAGAACTGATACCACAAGATCTGAAGCAAATCCTGCATATGCAATTGCAAGCACAATTAAGCCCGGAGTCGACATAGAGAATCCGCCAAGCAGCGACTGCGTCAACGGATGAATGCGTCTCACAATAAACAGAATGCCAAAACCCCAGATAAGGCTAAACTCAAGGCATATATAGCCATGGTAGTTAAGAGGCTTCCCGGAATAGTCCCACCACCTGGCGTGGAAAACTTTGAGAAGCACGTAGCCGCCGATCAACTCAAGAAGTGTAGATAGAACCACGCCAAGCAAGAACACCTCTATGTCTGATGTCGTAGTACTGTGGCTGAGATCAAGTACATTTACAAGAAGAATTACGAATAACGCTCCAAACCCGTAAATCGGGCACACCGGTCCGTTGAGAAAGCCCCTGTTTACGACTAACCCCTTGCTTACCGCCTGATAAATCACTTCCGTAATCCACCCGAGAACCGAATACACAATAAAGAAAATTGCAATGTCTGTTATCTGATAGCCCCCTATCATCGTTCCCCCTTCAATCTATATAATCGTTAAATTGGTACAGGAGTCGTTCCTGACTATCACGCATTATACCATCTGCGCGCAGTTCTGCGTACCGTCCATCGTTGCGTAAGCACCTTGCTCTAACGTTATCTGTAAGGTTTTCATACATTATGTGCTTAATCTCAGATATAGCGGCTCTATCCGTAATCGGAAACGCAAGCTCGAAACGCTTATCCATATTGCGATTCATAAGATCAGCAGAGGATATATATGTGATTTCGTCATCGTCAGAACCGAAAATATATACGCGTGAATGTTCGAGGAACCTACCCACGATGCTCAGAATCTGAACATTTTCAGTATACCCGCTGACCCCGGGTAGCAATGTACAACTCCCTCTCACCAGCATGCGGATTTTAACACCTGCAACCGAAGCCTCCGCCAGCTTCTCAATGATGGCTCTATCCGTAACTGAGTTGACCTTAATGAAAATTCGTCCCGCAGAGCCTTTTTCTATTTCTCTATCGATCAGTTTAACGATCCCTTTGCGCAAGCTCCCCGGCGAAGCCAATATACATTGAAAAGAATCATCGATTATTCCCCGCACCGCATCGTCAAACAAACGCATCACTTCAAGTCCCAGCAAATGATTTGCTGTAATAACGGAAAAGTCAGTGTATTGCTTAGCTGTGCTCTCGTTGTAATTACCAGTACCGACTTGCGTAATAATCTCATTAGCGCCTGATTTGTTAAATGATTTCCTAAAAATTACCTGGCATGTCTTAAAGTGTGATTTGTAGCTCTTGGTACCATAGTATACGTGACAACCAGCTTCTTCCAGTCGTTTTGCCCAATTAATATTGCTCGACTCATCAAATCTCGCCCTGAGCTCGATGAGGACCTTGACGCACTTGCCATTGTGTGCCGCCTTGATCAGGTACTCATATATTCGCGGGTGGTTGGACAGCCTGTATATACTGATTCTAATCTCTTTGACCTTAGGGTGAGAGGAAGCCTCTTTGAGCAGCTCAAGCAGATTATCCATAGACTCATATGGATATGCATCTAAAATATCCCTGTCCATAGCACAAGCTATCACAGACTCACCGTTCCTGCAGTTAGACGGAGCAGCAGCAAATCGCCGATATGAATTTGCACTAACAGTCTTGCTCGTCAGACATTCCTGCAAATGCACGAGATGCTTAACCGTAGGTAGCTCCGAGCATTGTACAAGTTCATTCCCAGGCAGTGTAAGCGCCTCACAGAGTATCTCGCACAGTCCAGAGCTGCTGTAATCTGTGCGCACAAAAGTCCCCACAAACTCAGAGTCGGTTCGCTTTTCAAGCATCTTGCGAATACGCTCTCTGGCTCCGGCTCCAAATTCGAACTCATCATATTCAAAGTCGATATCTGCATTTCTAAAAGCTCTGAAGGCAATACTTCCTCGTGGCACGAACGGAAAGCATATCCGGGCAATATATCGGTGCAGTATATCCATCGGCGGCAACAAGCTCATAATATCGCCACGACCAATCACAACGCCTTGAAGCCATGAATCAGGAAGCTCTACCAGCATGAGCGTCCGGTTGTTGTCCGCATCAGTGTCTATGAGGACATAAAACTTTCCGTCCTCAACCATTTCGGCAAGGTTACCTACCTCGACAAAATTAGGCTCTAACTCCCTGGCCAGCCTCATCATAAACTGACCATCAAGATACTGCGCAGTCTGTGCCTTTAAGCTGTCGGATGATTCGCGCGCAGCACCAATCTGCTTCAGGTCATCATAAATTTTGAGAAGAATCTGCTCGGCTGCTGCATGTATTCGCCTGATCTCCTTCCAGATGGAATTTATCTGTTCAGATGCGGTCATTCCCGACATTGAATCCCTGCTGAGGTGATCCACCCTGCTGAGGTGATGAAGGCTGCCCACGCGAACCCTTATAAATTCAGCCAGATTGCTCTCGTATATGCCCAAGAACCTGATGCGCTCCAAAAGAGGATTGGCACTGTTTCCGGCTTCGAGCAGAACCCGCTCATTGAACTTTAACCACGACAGTTCACGATTTTGCGTGTATCCCTCCAGGTATAGCTCACTCATTTACAGCCCCATTCAATTCCTCAAGCTTGTTCAACAGATAGCCCTCGCGCACGCCGGATTCGGACACTTTGATGACAGCTGTTCCAAACCTATCCATTATCGTCTTCTGTATGCACATGCCGGTTACCAGTGTCTGTACTCTCTCCGGCTTGACCTTGAGCAACGTTTTTATAAATTTCTTTTGTTCTTTAAAATACAGCTCAAAGAGCCTGTCATACTCGACTCCGCTGAGGGTAGTCGTGTCCTTGCTCCTATCGAGAAGCTTATTTGCAAGCTTACACGTGGCTCTAACAGTTCCACCAACTGCATATATGTGTCCATTTGAGAGGATAATACCATCCGGAATATTAAGCCTGTTCAGCATACTCTCGGTATCCGCCTTGATGTCACGCAATTCCTCCTCAGTCGGGAAAATACCTTTGACGTGATTGTAGTATGAGTTGAGAGATCCGATAGGCATGGTATCCGCAAAGATGACCGTATCACCTGTAAAAAGCGACACCTCCGTACTTCCGCCTCCACAGTCGGTAAGCATCCCGGTAGCCTCGCCAATATCCTTCGTAATTCCGTAATAATCGTAAAGAGCTTCCTCTTTGCCAGAGATGACATTTACTTCAAAACCGGTTTCATCCTTGATACGCTTGATAACCGCATCGCGATTGCTGAGCTCCCTGAGGCTTGCAGTGGCAATTGCAAAGACCGTGACATGCGCCATCCCGTCTACGGCAATTCTGAATTGCTTGAGCGCATCAATCATGACTTCTATGCCCTCTGCGTTCATCTCGTCATCCTCAATGTAGCCGGCTAATCCACAGGATACCTTGTTGCTCATAATCTGGTTAAAAGAGTTGTCCTTCTCTATGTTGTATACAGCCATCCTCACAGTGTTAGAGCCGATATCTATAATTACATACATTAAAACGTCCTCTGTCCATATAATTTGTGATTGGTCCATTCATTCTAACAAAATACACTTTAAATATAAAGTTGAAACACAATTCCATATTAATTTTTTGTGTTTATGTTATAAACAAGAAAACGAGCACGCATCACTGCGCGCCCAGTCTCATCGATACGAATGATTATTCATAATAATCTGTATCTGCGGTACAGGAAACAATATCTGCCGCTTATTTATTTGTGCCAAAGTCCACCTTGACGTTCTCACGCTCAGCTGCGGCCGATACCTCGAACATCGGCTTTGACTCATAACCAAACATCCTGGCGATGATTGAAGATGGGAATACTCTGCATTTTACATTATATTTCTTTACTACTGCATTATAGTATTTGCGAGCACTTGCGATGTCGTTTTCCACAGACTTGAGCTGTTCCATAAGCTCTATAAAGTTTGTGTTCGCCTTTAAATCGGGATATGCTTCTGCAACTGCAAAAAGACTCCTTAGCGTACCGGAGAGTATATTCTCATTTTCCAGCTTTTCAGCAGTTGTAGATGAATTCCCTACAGCAGATCTTGCCGCAGTTACCGCCTGAAGTGTTTCAGATTCATGAGCTGCATATCCCTTAACAGTCTCCACCAGATTGGGGATCAAATCAAACCTCTTCTTGAGATAAACATCCATCGTGGAGAAAGCTTCGTCACAGCCTACACCCAGTTTAACAAAACCGTTATAAGTAGCGATAAACCACATAGCAAAGAGTACGACTACCGCTAAAATTATCCAAATTGCCATTTCTACACCTCATTCTTATATATTAAGTTATAAACGATTCAATTTATTCTATATTACACAGCTGTTAAATCACGTGTTTTTTACATCACTTAATTGTAAAATTACCGTGGCAGACACAAGCCGGCCGTATTCTACCAGGCACCTCCGCCTCCGCCGCCGGAGCCGCCTCCCGAGAAACCGCCGCCGGAAAAACCGCCGATACCGCCACCTCCGGAATCTGCATTTGCGGCAGCGATGCCGGAATAGGTGCTATGTTGAATGCTGTTCATCATCATGTTTATTCTCATGTAATCAAAAACAGTCATATTATAATAGCTGTACCCTTCATGCTCAGGTATCTTGATATTATCAAACTTCTTAACCCATTTGCTAGTTAAGCCCAATACGTATGCATATGGCAACACATCGTAGAAATATGACGGATTATCCGTAACAAGCTCATTGATTCTGTCTATTTCAGCGGTCGCAATGAACTCTTTGAAGCCGAGTATTTCACCGTAAATTTTGCGATTATATTCACTTCTGGCTTTTATCCCGACAACAAAGACAGGTATTAAAAGCGAATACAGTGCGAATATAAGGAATATATATGTAGGCGTCTCTTTTTTTCCAATCGCTGCCATCATTAAAATAAAGCCCGCAGTAAAAATCAAATAAAGGATAATCCATACAATTAAACCTGACGCACTCTTCACAGCATTCATAGATTTACGGTAATAGTAATGAGTCCTTATTTTACTCGTTATATATATCCATATCAGCAGGGTGAATATAAGCAAACCGCCTATCATCGCGACCACTGCACCGCTAAAATAAATCGGTAAATCAGACCTGTATATCCCAAGTGCCAATGTCACTCCATATCCAATGCATCCAATAACCATCGCAAGTTGTTCCATCACTAAAGAGCTGCCTGAGAATATGGACATTTCACCCGAATACTTATCCTCAATTTGACTGCAAATCGTATCGTATGCTTCTCCAATTGACTCCCCGGCTTTTTCAAGCGAAGCGGTTTTTCCTATGCTGCTCTCACTGTCACTGCCAAATAAAGACTTGTAGAATTTATTTACAAAGCCCGGTTCATTTATAGGTGCTTTTAAAGCCTTAAACTTTATAGCTTTTTTGTCTGAGCCTTCTTCTATTTGGATGTATCCCTTAGAAGCAAGGTATAAATATAGCGATGTCACATCCTTCTTGTCAACAGCTCCGTCCGCTAAATATCCTAATTCCGCCGGGGTTATACCTTCAGGGGGATTGAACATCACCGGAGACACAATCTCTTTATTTTTATTTCTGCTTAGCCTTATAAAGGCAACAGCAGCAAAACAAGCAAGAACAACTATCGTGTTAAATATATTGCTCCAGGACTTGCTTCGTGCTCCAACCCAGTAGCTCTTTGGTGTTTTTACCAGCAAAGTTATGCCGACTTTGGCAGGAATCATTGTGTCACTTGATTCAAGAGAATGGTTTTCTTTGTTATAATACCATTTATCATTATTATCACCGCTGCTGCCATAATGACCGGAATAGGCCTTAAACCCGTCGTATTTAAAATCATCCGGAAGCTTTACTCTTAGCTTTGAAGATAAAATAACAGTTTCCCATCCGGTAGGTAATACATCCACATAAATATTATTTTCAGAATTTCTCTGCAGATAATTTTCAATCCTATATTTAATCTTATATGTCTTCCTGCCATTGACATATCTGTCGGCGCTGCCTATCTTGATAATTAAATTGCCGTCTTCTTTTTTGACATCGTAATCATCACCTTCAACGCTGATATTTTTTATTTTGTAATTGCCTGCAATTGGAATATTCCTTACTATACCATGCTTTTGAGTCTTGAAATCCACATCGATGGTCTCTGTAAAATCATACGAATAATCCTTGTTAACCTTTATGTCAACATCAAAAGAATTAGTGGCATAGCCGTTGACATAGTAATCTTCGTTAAAGCCGGACTCAAAGCCCTGCTGCTCGGATGATATAGACTTGGTATCATTGGACACATCATCATCTGCATAAATAGGAACAATACCACTGAAAGTAATTACGATAACAATCATAATTGAAAGAAGAGTCTTACTTAATTTGTTTCCTTGTATATTATCAAACATAGCTATAAAATCCCTCTATAATCGAGTATTGTCAAACACTCCCTATCTCTCAACAATTCCCTAACCAATGTTAACAAAGCAGCACATCAGCAACAAGCCGATGTGCTGTCAACTGAATACTATATTGAGTACTAGTTTTCTACAAGCTCTTTTCTGGAGAGGTTGATGCGATTCTGGTTATCAATCTCAGTTACCTTGACCTTAACCTTGTCGCCTATATTCATGACATCTTCAACCTTCTCAACTCTGTGATTTGCAATCCTGGAGATGTGCAGAAGGCCCTCCTTGCCGGGGAGAATCTCGATAAATGCACCGAAGCTCATGATTCTTTTAACTTCTCCCTCGTAGGTCTTTCCGACCTCAACGTCAGCTGTAAGATATTCAATCATGTCTTTAGCCTTAGCTGCACTTGGCTCATCAGAACTGTAAATGCTGATTAGACCGACATCATCATCTGAAATATCGATCTTGCATCCGGTCTCCTCAACAATCTTGTTGACGTTCTTACCTCCCGGTCCGATTACAAGTCTGACCTTATCCGGATCAACTCTCATGGAAATGCATCTTGGCGCATAAGGGGAAAGCTCAGCTCTCGGTTCAGCGATTTCCTCAAGCATGTTCTCAAGAATATGAGCCCTGCCGACTCTTGCCTGCTCCAGTGCCTGCTCCAGGATTTCTCTGGAAAGTCCATGAACCTTGATATCCATCTGGATTGCTGTAATGCCATCTGGTGTACCTGTTACCTTGAAATCCATGTCTCCGAGGAAGTCTTCCATCCCCTGAATATCTGAAAGGATAGCATATCTGCTGCTGCCATCCGGATCAACTCTCTCGATTAGTCCCATAGCAATACCCGATACCGGCTTCTTGATGGGTACGCCGGCATCCATAAGTGCTAAGCAGGAACCACAGGTAGATGCCATCGAAGATGAACCATTGGATGAAAGCACCTCGGATACTACTCTAATAGCATATGGGAATTCCTCCTCGCCGGGAATAACCGGCAGCAATGCTCTCTCAGCCAGTGCACCGTGTCCGATTTCCCTTCTGCCGGGACTACGAGGTGGCTTAGGCTCACCTGTACAGTAGCCGGGAAAGTTGTACTGATGCATATATCTCTTGGTGGTTCTGTCGATATCAATGCTGTCCAAATCCTGAGCATCAGACAGGGGTGCAAGTGTTGCAACAGACAGAACTTGAGTCTGTCCTCTCTTGAACAGTCCGGTTCCATGTGCTCTAGGCAAAAATCCGGTCTCGGAGAATAGAGGTCTGATCTCTGTAAGCTTTCTGTTATCAGGTCTAACGCCCTCATCAAGAATCATAGCTCTTACCTGCTCCTTTTTGATAGCATATAGAACCTCTCCGACTTCCTTATCCCTGTCCTCAAAGAGTTCTGTAAAATGCTCCTGAGTATCTTCCTCGACCTTCTCCATATTTTCAAGACGTTCAAGCTTGTCGAAAGTCTTGATAGCAGCTACCATCTTGTCTGTCGCATACTCTCTGACTGCAGTCTCGACATCCTCTGCAGCCTTAAATAAAACATACTCCATCTTGTCCTTGCCGACTTCCTTGACAATCTCTTCGATGAACTCGCATAACTGCTTGATCTCAGCGTGAGCAAACATGATGGCGTCGAGCATATCACTCTCAGATACCTCCTTAGCTCCTGCTTCAACCATCATGATAGCTTCCTTAGTTCCAGCTACAGTCAGGTCGATATCGGAATTCATTCTCTGCTCATAGGTTGGGTTGATGACGAGCTCACCATTTACTCTGCCAACCTTGACGGAACCGGTTGGACCATCCCAAGGAATATCTGATGTAGCAAGTACAACGGATGATCCAATCATTGCAGCAATTTCCGGTGAGCAATCGTGATCAACGCTCATTGCAACTGCAACGACAGAAACATCGTTTCTAAACCCCTTAGGAAAAAGCGGCCTGAGCGGTCTATCCATAAGTCTGGAAGTTAGAATTCCGTGCTCTCCCGGTCGCCCCTCTCTCTTGATATATCCGCCAGGAATCTTTCCTACGGAATACATCTTCTCCTCATAATCACAGCTAAGAGGAAAGAAATCAATATCCTGTCTTGGCTGCTTAGAAGCGGTAGCTGTGCAGTTTACTACAGTGTCCCCGTATCTTACTGTAACCTGACCGTTCGCCTGCTCGCATACCTTACCGAGCTCGAGCTGCAACAGTCTACCGCCCAGTGCTGTTCTAAATGTGTGATAATCAGTGAATCTTCCCATTATAATTAACAACTCCTTCCTGTTAATCGTACTATTTTATTAATAAGATTCGCATTGCAAACCGCCCACAACGCGAACGGTCTCGGGAAAAAGATCCCTCCTATATACAAATAAGCGGGATAAACATCCCGCTTATATTGTCAGATAATAATATTACTTTCTGAGACCCAGTCTGGCAATAAGAGTTCTATATCTCTCAATATCAGTATCTCTTAGGTACTTGAGAAGGTTTCTTCTCTGACCTACCATCTTGAGCAGACCTCTTCTCGAGTGATGGTCCTTAGCATGCTCCTTGAGGTGCTCATTGAGATCGTTGATTCTATAGGTAAGAATAGCAACCTGAACCTCCGGAGAACCCGTATCGCCTTCCTTATTAGCGTATTCTTTGATGATTTCCTGCTTCTTTTCCTTTGTAAGCATTGTTTCTCCTCCTGTTTTGTCATCCGCCCTCGCATCGCCGCCGTTCGGAGTAACGAGCAGCTGAAGTAAGGGTATAAAAAATTACCATGTAATATTATCATATTGGAGTTGAACTGTCTAGCATTGTTGCTGCTAAAAACACGATTATTTGAGCGACTTGAGGTATGCCTTTACCTCGTCACTCACCCTGAAGCTCTCCCGCGCTTTCTGAATAGCCTTGCGGTGTGTCCATTCATGCAGCCTATGCTGCTCGATATACGGAATTGAAGCTTCATACTGCTTGGCAATCGCAGTGGCAAAATACCAAGCCTGCATCATTCTGACATAGTATTCGTCAGACTCAACTGTCGCTACCCATTCCAGATGCCGCGGGTTAAAAGCCTCATCAAGATAAAATTCCAGCAGTACCCCCATTCCAAAGCGCATCGTATAGGTATCGCCGGAATTGATCCACCTGCACACATCGTGTTCCAGCCTGCCAAGATTTCCTTTGAAGGCTTTCTTGAAGCTGAGCAAATCACACGTAGCCCAGTTATCGACATAAGGAAGAAATTTGTCTATCTCGCAGACAGCCTCTTCATAATCCGAGATATTGCAGATGATCATGCCATGCAGATTCATCTCGTCAAAATACTCGTGAGGAAGCTCGCTTATAAATTCTTGATAATTTCCCGACTTTATCAGTTCTTTAGCATACCTTCGAAGCATCGGAGTACGTACGCCTATCACGCGTGAAGAATCCACGTTTGGAATAAGCTTGCAGTGAAACTCCTTGTAGCCTAAATCCTGAAGTCCGAGCAGGTGTTCCCTGATGTCTTTGTTTGTCATGCTTATCCTCCTCGTTTGTCGGCATGTATGATTGAATTTATTGTATAAGCTCCGGTGTCAGTCAGATCTGATATATCGCCAACTGACTATGTCCCTAATTCCTCATAGTTATGTTATTTGCTACTAATTGTTTTAGTTTGCTGAATTGCGCTGCTCGCTCAATTGTTCGTTTCTGCGGATTTTCTCGTTGTTAAAGAACATCATGATATTGGCAATCAGCAAGAGCGCAACGACTATAAACGCAGCTGACTCATATAGCCTGCGTGTAAAGAAATCACCTATAATCGCGCCTACTATAAAAAACACGATACATCCGTAATAGTGAAGGGATTTCCTGATATATTGGTATTCCTTTGTTGCCAAATACATATTCAGATTCATAGTTCCTATCTTGAGGTTGCCTGTGCACATCGTCGTCGACATCGCATAACCGCGTATCTTGGCAAACGTGACTACCTGAATTCCGCACGTAAGCGAGATAAGAGAGTTTGCCAACAGGTTGTACTGCTGCGGTAAAAAAGCCGCTATAAACATCGCTACGGTCTCGAAAAAAATAGTGACCTGCCGCCAGTGCAGCTTAGTGGGTCTGTTCTTGCGCCTTATCTTGACATGCTGCGAAATCATAACCCCTACAGCAAACGACATAATTGGCACTAAATAATGGAAGATCCCCTGCAAGTTCTTGTTACCTATGCTGATTGCGAGAAGCACGATGTTACCGGTCTCTGCGTTTGCAAAGACTCCGCCCCTGCCGGTATACGAATACGCGTCCATAAACCCGCCGGAGATGGCGAGCACAACGCCTATCCTTATAGATTCTGAAGTCTCAAACTTCTGTTTCATCTATCCCCCCTTGGATATAACTAATAAAGCTCTATGCAAACGGATTCCATTCCTCTTCAGCCGGTTCGGCTCCCACAGCCCTAAGCTTGTCTTGTTCATCGATCAGCATCGCTACAATCTCGGAGTTCTTCAGCCCGGCCGCCAGATCAACCAGCTCCGCTATCTGTTCTGAACGAATCAGGCTTGCTCTAATCATATACCTTATAGCTCCGGCATTCGAATGTCCAATCGCAAGACGCATAATTGTGTCACCATGCGTCTGAGCGTACTCGCTGATCAATACGCTGCCGTCAGCCTCTGCCGGTTCATCATCGCTGTGCTCTGCCATGTATGTCAGCACCGCCAAGTCTCTATGCGACGCCGGAAGTATACCCAGCCTTGCCGGACTAATGACAAGCCTCTCAAGTAACGGTGTCTGGTCAAATGCCGTAGCATCAATCTCTGATACGCTATCAGGTATAAATATATCTCGCAGAGCATTGCATTCGAGGAACATATCTCTATCTATTCGCTTGACCCCACTCGGAAGTGCCACGCTTTCCAGCGCCCAGCAATTCTCGAAGACGCCGACTCCAAATTCCTCCACCTCTTCCGGCAGCACTATCTCCCTCATGCCATAGCACATTCTAAACGCATAATTCCCAATGCCGGTAATAGAAGCTCCCATCTCTACAGCCTTGATATTCCCACGCTCGGAAAAAGCCTTATCAGCGATTGAATACACGAAATTCGGAATAATGACACGTGATACGTTTTCGTCGTAATTTACAAGGATATGTCCTGCTATCAACTTTGGCATAGCTCCCCCTTACTCGCCGATGCCGGCAATCTCGGAAGCCAGTTCCTGCTCCCTGTCACTCATGATAAGGCGCTTGCTCCATCTCGAATATTCTTCGTTGCCGTGCCTAGCGAGAAAGCCTGCGCTGAACTTATCCTCGGAAAGCGTTCTCACAAATATCGTCATCTCGTTATCGCTTTCAAAAGCTTTATCTATAAATACAAAAGCATTGCTGAGGCGAGTATTTACCGACTTGACGAGACTGTTGCGTTCATCGTTAAGCTTGCCCATCTCGGAGGTGATTATAGACGCTGCTTCTCCTATGCCTCCTACTATATGCTGTCTGATGTCGCGCATAGTCTGAATAGATTTTCTGGCAATGCGTTCGTTCATCCTTGATACAGAATGTGCCTTTTTACTCTCTCTCAGCTCGTCGTCCATCTCTGCCGCTATGCTCTTCAGAATTCCGGCAGCGTCATCAATGCCGGCACCCAGAAGCTCGTCCTTATTAAGCTTAATTCTGTTCATAACCTCTTCAATTACTCCGGAGCGAACATATTCCTTTCTAAATTCGGACGCAAGCGCATCACATAGCAATCTCACGACGGTAATGCGCTCATCGAAGGATGTCCTGACCAGCTTGGAAGCCGCTTCATCTAAGCCCTCGCCTTCAAGTATACCCACGATATCGTATTCTCTGCGATATCGATAGAAAAGGTCATAATACGAAGTGAAGTCACGCGCTATGCGTTCATCCTGTATGTACTGGCTTACAAGCTCTATATTCACGTCTATATCGTTCTGCTCATATAAGTATATCATCTCGGATAAGTCAACCCAGCCTCTTGCTGTGACAAACAGCTTGCCGTCAACTGTAAGTCTCACGCTGTAGAAGTCATCTTTTTTGACGCTCAGATAGTTGAGCACCGAAGCATGAACTGCATTTGTCCTTGCGTAAGCAAGCCACGGATCGAGCTCCGGTTCCACATCTATTCGCTTAAGCCGATCCATCGTAGCAAGGTCAAATTCTCTTGCCGAACTGTTGTACTCCAGTGGATTTCCCGCCGTTATCACAACCCAGCCCTCCGGCAGCCTGTGACGACCAAAGGTCTTCATCTGCAGGAACTGCAGCATTGAAGGCGCGAGCGTTTCTGAAACACAGTTAATCTCGTCGAGGAATAATATTCCCTCATGCTTGCCGGTCTCCTTCATCTTATCGTAGACACTGGCGATAATTTCGCTCATCGTGTACTCAGTAGTCCTGTAGGTCTCGTCTCCATACTGATGTTCAGAGATAAAAGGCAGACCGATTGCACTCTGTCTCGTATGGTGCGTCATCGAGTATGAAACAAGTGCGATATCCATCTCCTCGGCAACCTGAGACATGATCTCGGTCTTGCCGACACCGGGCGGGCCGACAAGGAACATCGGTCTCTGTCTCTCTACCTGTATTCTATATTCACCAAATTCATCCTTTGACAGGTATGAAATAACTGCGTATTTCACCTGATTCTTTGCTTCCTGTATGTTCAAATTATCTCCCTTTCCACATGATTACGTACTTCACTCATCAAAATACACCTTCATTGCCCATGCCGGCACATCATCCGAATAAGCCTCATCATCTGCAAATATAAACGCTGTATCGTATGGAGGCTTGCGCTTCGGATATGTGCCCTTTCCATCTGTAAAATACAGCAGCCCGCGCAGATTGCGAATCTCCTTGTGCTGTATGAGTTCATTTATATAACTAAACACCGGGCGGAAGTCGGTACCCCCCAGACCCTTGATCTCGATATTTTGCAGAAAACTATTCACATCTTCTCTTGTGCGCAGCACCGTATCATCCTGTATCTCTGCGTCACATTGTATCACGTGGATATTGAATCTGTTGCCAAATATCTCAGAGCTGCCCAGTATCTCGAAGCTCTTGTCCACGAACTTCTTGACTAGCTCACCGTCCGTCGAACCGGACGTATCTATGGCAATGACCAGATCCCTGATGTTCTTTTCATCCCTGTACTCCAGCGGCTCTATCAGCGGCATATCCTTATACCTTTCTAAACCGTATGTGTACATGATGTAGTCGAATGCATTGTCATCAATCTTGAGCGTCTCGTGCATGGCTGCAAACTTTCTGAGAAATGCGCTGTAGTCAACCTGCTTCTCCTCCGCACGCCTAAGCTCCTTCTGCATGCTGCCGCCGGCTTCCCCGAACCCGGAGTCATCCATCTCAAGAGCTGTCTTGACCATATCTCTGATCTTGTCCCAATCCTGATCTGCCCGCAAAGCAGCACCGTCAGCATTGCCATCGTTCGCATCAGCCTCATCCACTCTTTCAATCTCAAGCTCGTTTATATCATCTGGGCTTGAATCATAATCTGAATTTTTATCGTATAAATCAGCATCCCGATTGCATTCTCTTTTTACATCGGAGCTGTCTGAAACTTCAGAATCAGCCATATCAATGCTATGATGAACATCTCTGTACCAAAATCTGTGATCGTCCACGGTAAAGAGATCCGTCATGGTGTTAATCTCTGCCTCTATTGGTGGGTCATTAAGAAATGACCTGTACAGCCTGTCAGCCGACAGTCTGCCGCGCTTAATCCTTATTTTATGCAGCTCATCACGCCGCTCGCTGCTTGCCGGTGTATTGAAGCAGCTGAGCCCCAGCGACTCGATAAGCTCTTCAACGGCAATGTCTGCGGCCAGATTCCAGTATCTCATGTTAACTCTGCCCGTTACGAAATAGTGCTTGAATACGCAGTGGAGCAGGATATGCATATAGTCGTGTGTAAAACACGATAATCCATGCTCAGCTCTGTCGAAAATGACGCGCGGATTATAATACAGCTTTGAACCATCCGTCATAAGCGTATTCACAGCTGCGTCTCCAAGACAAACTCCCTTAAGCGCAAAAACAGCAGAGTCCATAAACCGCATACCTCCGACAATTTTGTCCTGTGCTGCGGCTATAATTTTCTCTGCTAAAAGTACCTCTTTATTATGTTCTCTATCTATACGATTATCACTACCCGGGTTATTCGATACCATGAAATCTCCTCGCGGACTTGATATCATCGGCAATTTGCACGGCAAGCTGCTCTATTGAATCGAACTTAATCTCAGGTCTCAGCAGCTGCAGAAATTCGATCTTCACACTTTGGCCGTACAAATCATGGTCAATTCCAAATATATTGGTTTCAACAGACTTCTCATACTCACCTATCGTAGGCTTCGTCCCAACGTTTGAGATGCTGCAATATGACTTGCCGCCGATCGTCGTCCGCGTAAAATATACTCCGTTAAGCGGTGCAACCTTTCGTTTACTCAGCCGGACATTAGCCGTCGGGAATCCAATAGCGGAACCGATATGGTTTCCCTGAACGACTATACCGCTAATGCTGAAAGGCCTGCCCAGAGCTTCATTAGCCTTGACAAGGTCTCCGGCTTCGACAGCGCAACGGATATACGTCGAGCTTACAACCTCTCCGCCCACCTTTACCGGCCGGATTACTCTTGTTTCATATCCGTAGCCGACTCCTAGCTGCGACAAAAGCTTTTCATCCCCACTAGCCCTTGCGCCAAACCTGTAGTTAAAGCCACAAGATACACCCTTGGCGTTAAGCTTATCACATAGAATCTCTTTAATGAATACCTCAGGAGACATATTCATTGTAAATTCATCAAAGGGAACATCAAATACGACCTGTATGCCGGCTTGTTCGAGTAATTGCAGCTTCTCTTCATCGCCGGAGATGAAGAGAATTTTGTCTCTCAACTCAGCGTCACCGGCAAACAGCTCCCGCGGATGATTGGAGAAAGTAAAGCAGGCCGGAACAGCTCCGAGCTTTCCGGCCAGATCTACAGCCGCATCCAAAATCTGCTGATGCCCAATATGGACTCCATCAAAGTTCCCGAGTGCGACAGCAGTCGCAAATTCAATATTAATATCTGCAAGTGATCTATACACCTTCATATTAATCTCTGTTACCAATTACCTTTTCCGGTTTTAAAACGCCATCCTCAAGCATACGACAGGTTCCGAGAAATTCTCCATGTACGTCATAAAGCCTGTACAAATCCGGAAAGATATCCCCGTCATTCGCATTTTCAAAGGAATCACTGCCTGCTGAAGAATAATACCGAGGTTCAATCTTCCTGCCATTAAAATAAAACGGTTCGCTCCCCTCTTTCAGCACCAGCTTCCTGAGGTTGATAATAGTCGAGTCGCAATCTATTACTATTTTCTCCAGTTCCTCATCGTTCATCGCCAGCACATCATCGAGATTATAGGCATCTACAATCTCAAATACCCCGCTTCTCGTCCTTTCAAGCTTAGTCATCACTGCACCTGTACCGAGAAGCTCGCCTATCTCTGCACAGATGCTCCTTATGTAGGTGCCCTTCGAGCAGGTTACGGTAAAGGAAACCTTTCTTGTGGGAATATCAATGCTCGTAAATGCAAAGCTGCGGATTTCAATCTCGCGCTTTTTGGAGTCGATGTCGATCTCCTGTCCCTCACGAGCATACTTGTAGAGAGGTCGACCGTTGATTTTAAGAGCGGAATACCTTGGCGGAATCTGCGTTATAGTGCCTCTGTACATAGGCTCAAGTGCGAGAACATCCTCACGTGTAACTCCTGCAGCCGAACGCTCTTCGACAACTTCACCGGTAGAATCGAGCGTATCACTTACCTTCCCCAGCTCAAGCTCGGCCTCATAGGTCTTCCAATCATGGTCGTAATACTCGATAATTCTCGTCGACTTACCGTAACATACAGGAAGAACTCCCGTCGCCATAGGATCGAGAGTTCCCGTATGCCCCACACGCTTGATGCCAAGCCTACGCCTAAGCCTGGCAACCACATCATGCGAGGTGTAGCCCTCAGGCTTGTTAATATTGATAACACCGCTATTTTTCATCATTTGCCCTATCAAGCTCTGCTTCGAGAGCCCTTGAAACATCAACAACCGCTTCGTCTACAGTTCCTTCAAAGGTAAAACCCGCAGCCCGCACGTGTCCACCGCCGCCGTAGCTCTGCGCGACACGTGCAACATTGGCATAGGACTTTGCTCGCAAACTGACTCTGACAGTGTTCGCATCCGTTTCCTTGAGTATACAGCCTATCTCGACACCATCAATGCTCATGAGCTTCTGAACTATTCCCTCAGACTCACTCATATCCGTGTCGGTTTCATCAAGGAGCTGTCGGGTGACTGCACCTATCGCAAGCTTGCCGCCAGCACACACCT
Organism: Mogibacterium sp. CM50; assembly: GCF_000293155.1. Taxonomy (NCBI): domain Bacteria; kingdom Bacillati; phylum Bacillota; class Clostridia; order Peptostreptococcales; family Anaerovoracaceae; genus Mogibacterium; species Mogibacterium sp. CM50. Next base: position 221,664 of record NZ_ALNL01000044.1, read on the forward strand.
TCATGCCGGAAATCACTCTGCCTTCAAGCTGAATTGAACCGAGCGATTGTCTGTTGTATAGCAGCTGAGTGATTTCGTTTCCGTCAAATCCATCAATGTCGTAGAGCTCACTGACAATTACATGAGTCCTGGCTGTAGTATTTGAATGCTGAAAGCTGCCAGTGTCCGTATTTATGGCTGCAAATACACATCGCGCGATAGGCAGAGTTATCTCAACCCCCATCTCCTTGGCTATAAGATACACCAGCTCCGCAGTCGCTGCCGAACTAGGTTCAATAACGCCAAAATCAAAAGCAGTATCCTGCTCTGAGACACCATGATGATCGATAACTGCCTTTACCCTGCCTCTGTCAAAGACAGCCGCACGGTCTCCGATTCTGCTCCTACTGCCGCAGTCGACCAAAACTGCGAGGTCATACTCATTAAAGACATCCTTGTTGCTGGTCAATGTACCGCTCTCCAGAAAGTCAAGATTCCGCGGAGTCTTGCCATCAGCGACAACATACGCTTCCTTTCCGCTGTTGCGCATCATCTGACACAGTGCAGCGGCAGAACCGAGGCAGTCGCCATCCATATTTTCGTGAGGAAATATCAGAATCTTTTCTGACTTAAGCAGATTATCAGCAATTTCCAGATAAGTGTTATTAGTCATTTTTATTACCTTCCGGTTTGTTGAATCCATCAATAATCTCATCGATATGTCTGCCGTATTCCATGGATGAATCCAGCTTGAAGTTCAGCTCCGGAGCGTGCCTCAACTTGATATCATGGGAAATTTTGGTTCTAAACAAGCCCTTTGCACTGTTAAATGCAGTCAGAACTTCCTTTGCAACTTCTCGGCTGTCTTCATCAGACAGCGTAAGAGGTGTGAAATAAACGGTAGCATAGCTCCCGTCGCTAGACACCTCAACCGCTGAAATTGTTATGATTCTGGCAGACAATCTAGGATCCTTAATTCCGTTGAGGAGATAACCTGAGATACACTTTTTTATCTCCTCTCCAAGTCTGCCCTGTCTGTAATTTCTACCCATATTACCTCTCTATTTCCACCATGTGGAAGCACTCGATAATATCACTTGGCTTGATATCGTTATATGACTCTATACCCAGACCACACTCATACCCCTGAGCAACCTCCTTTACGTCATCCTTAAATCTGCGCAATGACGAGATAGTGCCCTCGTGTATTACGATTCCATCTCTTACGAGACGAATCTGTGCATTTCTCTTAACCTTACCCTCGATGATGTATGCACCACCGACGATTCCAAGGTTAGGAACCTTAAATATCTCTCTGATCTCAGCCTTACCGAGTATTTCTTCTTTATACTCCGGATCAAGCATACCCTTCATAGCGTTCTGTACATCATCGATGATGTCGTAGATTACACGGTACGTTCTGATTTCAATTTCTGCATCATCAGCACGAGTCTGAACTGCCGTAGTAGGTCTGACATTGAAGCCTATGATGATAGCTCCGGAGGTCTCTGCGAGCATTACATCAGACTCAGTAACAGTACCGACTCCGGAGTGAACTACATTTACACGCACGTCAGCTGTGTCCAGCTTCTCAAGCGACGATATGATAGCACCGACAGATCCCTGCACGTCCCCCTTGATGATGAGGTTGAGCTCCTTGGTCTCGCCCTCCTGAATCTGGGAGAACAGCTTCTCCAGAGTTGTGCTTGAGTTCTTGGCAAGTATATCCTCTCTCACCTTCTCCTGTCTGCTTTCAGCGATTTCTCGAGCAACCTTATCATCCTTAACGGCGTTGAAGGAATCTCCCGCCATTGGAACATCCGAAAGTCCCAGAATCTCAACAGGTGTAGCCGGGAGAGCCTTTCTGATTGTCTCACCGCGGAAGTTCGTCATAACCCGTATTTTACCGGATGTTGTTCCGGCTACTACACTCTGACCGGCCTTGAGTGTACCGTTGGTAACGAGCAGAGTAGCGATAGGTCCCTTGCTCTTGTCGAGTCTTGCTTCGATAACAGTACCCATAGCGAGTCTGTCCGGATTTGCGCGCAGCTCCAGCACCTCTGCCTGCAGCAGAATCATCTCCAGCAGATCAGTTATCCCTTCGCCCTTCTTGGCTGAAACCGGAACGCTGATCACATCGCCACCCCAGTCTTCAACGAGAACTCCGTGATCGGCGAGATCCTTCTTAACTCTATCTATATTTGCACCCGGCTTATCAATCTTGTTGATAGCTACGATGATAGGAACATTAGCTGCCTTTGCATGGCTGATAGACTCAACTGTCTGAGGCTTAACGCTATCGTCAGCCGCAACTACAAGCACTGCGATGTCAGTAACCTGTGCGCCTCTAGCACGCATAGTCGTAAACGCTTCGTGTCCCGGAGTATCGAGGAATACAATTTTCTTGCCGTTGATCTTGACCTCAGAAGCACCGATGTGCTGTGTTATTCCTCCGGACTCACCGGCTGTAACATTGGTGTTACGGATAGCATCGAGCAGCGAAGTCTTGCCGTGATCAACGTGCCCCATTACAGTGATGATCGGTGCGCGAGGTTTGAGTTCGCTTTCCTTATCCTCGTGCAGATCCAGCCCTTCCTCAACGACCTCCTCATGCTCTTCGGTCACGACAACCTGTATCCCCAGATCCTCAGCCAGCATTTCAATCGTATCCTTGTCGAGAGTCTGATTCACAGTTGCCATGATGCCCAGCTTCATCAGAGACATGATGATCTTGCTTACAGATATCTCGGCCTGCTCAGCCAGACCGGCAACGGTGATTGGAGCTGTGACTGCAACAGTACCTTCCGGCAGCAGCTCTTCAATCTCAACCTCAGGCTCCGTAACCTTTGGTGCCTTTTTCTTTCTATGCTTAACCTGCTTCTCGAGGTTTCTCTCATCGAAGAAGCGTGAACGGCTCTTTCCTTCGCTACGTTTTTCGTGCTTGAACTTATCTCTATCCTTGTCCTTATCCTTGTCGAAAAACTTCTTGCTCTTGCCCTTCTGCGGCTTATCAACCATAGGTGCATCTGCACGCGATGAACTCTGTGGCCTGGAAGAATTTTTCCCTTGTCTGGACTCGGAGCTCTTGCCGCCCTGTCCGTTTCGATCGTTTCTCCTGCCCCCACGTTCAGCCTTCTTGCCGTCTTTCTTGTCACCGGACTTCTTGCGTGAGCTCTTAGACTCTTCCTTAGGAGCTGTTGACGCGTCGAAAATCTTCTTGAAGCGCATTGGCTTATTAGGAGCATTTTCGTATGGTTCATCCTTCTTCTCTGACTTCTTATCTTTAGCCTTTTCCTCTGTTTTGGCAGCCTTCTTAGATACTTCCTCCGACTTCTCACCATTGTCTGCAGCTTTGACCTTCTTCGCGGGCTTCTTGTCTTCAGCCTTGCTTTTCTTGATCTTTGGCGCCTTTTGGGGTTCATCTGCAGCAGCCTCAGCCTGTACCTTCTCCTTGCTGCCAGAATCCTCTACAGCCTTAGCTGACACCTCTGCAGCCTTGTCAGCTGCAGCTTCTTCCCTGCGTGGCATTGGCTTTCCCATAGGTGCCTTAGGCTTGTGTGCAAAATCCTTGTTAATTATTGGAGCCGCCTTAATTTTAGGCTTATTGCTATTTTTGTCGGACTTGGAATCCAACCCCTTGAGCTTGCTAAAGGTATCGCTCAGTCTGTCAGCGTCCTTCTGAGCAAGATTAGTGCGCTCGGTCTTAACCTCAATTCCCATCGTATCAGCGGCCTTCTTGAGCTCCTGATATGACACTCCGAGTTCTGTCATAAGCTCATTAACCTTTTTTGTCATCCGCTACCTCCTTGTTCTCTCCAGTATCTCGTCGAGCAGTTCGTTCAAGCTCGTGTCATCCAACCCTTTGCGAAAAGCTCTGTTGAACGATCTACTCTTACGAGCAGCTTCGATGCACGACACGTCTCTGCATAAGTAGACGCCTCTGCCCTCATCATGTCCCGTTTTATCTTCGTAGATTTGTATGCCGCGGCATGTAAATCTAAACATCTCTCCTTGTGGATGTGACTCCTTGCAGCCGATACACCTGCGCATCGGTTCTCTATTGTCATTTAGAGCCATATCTCTACGCTTCCGTACCGGCTTCTACTTCGGCTTCAACCTCAGCAGGAGCTGCAGCCTCGTCAGCTGCCGGTTCTGCAGCAATCTGACCTTCTGCCGCAGGACTCTTATCCGGCTGTTCTACCTCATTAACAGCATTTTCCGATGAGTCATCCTCGTCCTCATACTCTTCAAACGCGAAGCCACTCTCCTCCAGCTGAGCCTTGCTCTTGATATCGATCTTCCAGCCGCTTACTCTTGCTGCGAGCCTTACGTTCTGGCCTTCTCTACCGATAGCAAGCGACAGCTGCTGCTCCGGAACAACGGCTGTAGCCATCTTTTCCTTCTCGCTCACGTAGTTGATGTATACACCTTCAACCTCCGCCGGTCTGAGCACGTTGCTTATTAGAATAGCCGGATCCTCATCCCATACGATGATATCAATCTTCTCTCCAAACAGCTCATCTACGATATTCTGAACTCTGCTTCCCCTGTTGCCGACACATGCACCGACAGGATCGACATTCTCATCGTGCGAATATACGGCAATCTTGGTTCTCGAGCCTGCCTCGCGAGCTACTCCCTTGATTTCAACTGTGCCGTCTGCAATTTCCGGAACCTCAAGCTCAAACAACCTTCTAACTAAGCCGGGATGCGATCTCGAAAGGAATATCTGAGGACCTTTAGTAGCTTTCTTGACATCTATTACGTATACCTTGATGCGATCCCCTACGTTGAAAGACTCGCTCTTCACCTGTTCGGATAGAGGCAGAATACCCTCGGAATTTCCAACCGACAGGAACATAGTTCCGTTGTTGATTCTCTCAATCTTGGCTGTGATGATTTCTCCCTGCTTGTTAACGAACTCATCGTAAGAGTTGCGTCTCTCAGCTTCTCTGATTCTCTGCACTACTACCTGCTTAGCGGTCTGTGCAGCGATGCGACCAAAGTCCTTAGGGTCCACCTGATACTCAATGATGTCACCCAGCTCATATCTGGAGTCGTAAGATCTGGCCTCCTCTAGGGAAACCTCCATCATGTCGTCCTCTACATCCTCGACGACCTCCTTGCTCATCAGAACAAGAACCTCGCCATCCTCGCGATCTACCGAAACCCTGACATTAGGGTAGTTGCCGTAGTTCTTTTTATATGCGAGTTCTACAGCATCCTCAATCGCAGTGATAATGTCTTCTTTTGAAATGTTTTTCTCACGCTCAAGTTCAGTGAGAGCATCCAAAAACTCTTTATTCATCGAATCCTCCTAAAATATTACTGCTAAATTTATCTTGGCAATCTTATCAGCAGGTATCACGACTTCACGTCCTTCAACCTCTACAGTTACTCTTTCATCTGTACGACCGAGCAGTCTGCCGGCAAGCTCTTTGCGACCATCAATAGCTGTGTATAGCTTGACTTCTACATCTCTGCCCTTAAATCTCTCATAGTCAGAAGGCTTCAACAGCTCTCTATCCAATCCCGGCGAGGAAACCTCGAGTGTGTAGCTTCTCTCGATGAAGTCCTCTTCATCCAGCCTGTCGCTGAGGAAGTGCGTAACATCTTCGCACTCGTTGATGTCTACATACTCCGAATCACAGCCTATTGGCTTGTCCATATATATGCGAAGCTTCCAGTCCTTGCCTTCTTTCTTATACTCAATGTTATATATCTCAAGCTCCTTGTCTGCGAGATACTCATCCAGCAGGCCTTCAATTCTTGCACCAACATCCTGTTTTGCCATAATTCCTCCCGGGAAAAAGTCATAACATAAGTGAAAGAGTGGGTTGCCCCACTCTTTCGCTCCCAACGTCCGCATGTATGCTATCATATAAACCTTAAAATTGCAAGTTTTTCTACATATTTCTACATATCAAATATAGATACCTGAGCGCTGTCGGGAAGATCATCGAAGACTCCGCATGCCTTGAGGTCCTCAATATTGGAGCTTGACAGCTTAGTCTTGCGCTGCACCTCATCAATAGATAGGAAAGGAGCATCCTTGTACGCCTCTGCCAATGATATAGCAGCACTCCGTCCAACGCCGGTGACAGCCATAAAAGGAATGTTGATCCTGTCATCCACAACATTGAACATGCACGGGTCTGAAACTCCCAGCTCCGGCATTGAGAACTCACATCCGCGAGATAGCAGCTCATATATCACCTCATATACGACCTTGAGCTCCTTCTTTTTAGCTGAGCTGGTATCGTCATCGTCAGAATTAAGCGCATTCATAGCCGACTTTACGGCGTTTATGCCTCCTCCGGCGACATTCACATCAAAGTTGTCGATTTTGGTGGACAACCATGCGCAGTAGAACGCGCTAGGATAGTATACCTTGAACCAGGCCATCCGAAGAGCCATTATTACGTAGGCTGCAGCATGTGCACGTGGGAACAGATATTTTAGCGTCCTGCACGACTCAACATACCAGTCAGGAACACCGTGTTTCTTCATGATATCCAGCTCATCCTGCTTGAGCTCTCGGTTCTTACGGACATCCTCCATTATCCTAAACGCATTGCTCTTGTCCACGCCCTTGATAATCAGATAGTTCATGATGTCGTCACGACATGAGATTAGCTCCTCGATGGTCGCAACACCGCTTTTGATCAGATCCTCGGCATTGTTGGTCCACACGTCAGTGCCGTGCGAGAAGCCGGAAATCTTGATGAGAGCGGAAATTGTCTTCGGCTGAATGGCATCCAGCATGCCTCTGGTAAAGTTGGTTCCGAACTCAGGAATACCATACGTTCCGTGCTTAAACTCGTATTCGTCCGGATCCAGTATGTTGAGCGCATCGATGGAAGTAAATATGCTCAGAGTTTTCTTGTCAGCTATGTCTATCTTGAGTGGGTCCACCCCTGTCATGTCCTGCAGATGTCTAATCATCTGCGGAACATCGTGTCCGAGGATATCCAGCTTCAGCAGGTTCTTATCTATCTTGTGATAATCGAAATGTGTAGTTATAAACTCCGCATCCCTGTTGTTAGCAGGCTTCTGCACCGGACAGAACTCGAATATCTCGCGGTCGGCCGGAACAACGATGATGCCTCCCGGGTGCTGACCGGTAGTTCTCTTGGTACCTGTGCACCCATTTGCAAGGATGAGCTCCTCCGAGCTGGAAAAGGTCTTGCCGGTGTCCTCCTCATACTTCTTAACATATCCAAAGGCAGTCTTTTCAGCGATAGTTGCTACTGTTCCGGCCTTAAAGATATTCTTCTCTCCAAATATCTCGCCCACGAACTTATGCGCAATCGGCTGATATTCGCCGGCGAAGTTGAGGTCGATATCAGGCTCCTTGTCCCCGTTAAAGCCCAGGAACGTCGCAAACGGAATGTTGAGTCCGTTCTTGTCCATAGGGGTACCACATCTGACACATACCTTGTCAGGCATATCAAAACCGGTGTCGTACACATCCAATTTCTTTGTAAACTCCAGCTTGTGACACTTAGGGCAGATATAATGCGGCTCTAACGGATTAACCTCAGTGATCCCGGCCATCGTAGCTGCAAACGATGAGCCGACAGAGCCTCTGCTGCCTACCAAGTAACCGTCTTTATTTGACTTTTCAACCAGCAGCTGTGCCGCAACGTACATGACCGCATATCCGTTGCTGATGATAGAGTTGAGTTCAGTGTCCAGCCTCTCCCGAATCTCTTCGGGAAGCGGCTCGCCGTATATTCTCCCGGCATTTGCGTAGCAGGTGCTCCGCAGCGTCTCATCCGCGCCGTCGATGCTTGGCGGGCATTTCTCATCAGGGACCGGTTGAAATTCTTCAGTCATCGCAGCGATGAGATTCGTATTATCAATTACTATCTCCTTAGCTCTTTCCCCGAGGTAATCGAATTCCTTGAGCATCTCCGCAGTAGTTCTCAGATACAGCGAGTTGGAATTTGTATCGCCAAATCCAACTCTCGACATAACGATGTTGCGATATATTGCCGACTCTTTATCCGGATAATGGGAATCTGTAGTAGCTACGACAGGCTTACCCAGCTTATCGGCCAGCTCCACAATCTTCATATTGAGATCGATTAAATCCTGTTTGGATGTTACATTGGGATACCTGTCGCTGTTTATCAAGAAGAAATTGTTGCCGAGAGGCTGAATCTCAAGGTAATCGTAATAAGAAGCAATCCGGAGCAGTTCATCATCACTTGCACCCTTAAGCACTGCCTGAAATACCTCGCCAGCCTCACAGGCGCTGCCTATAATCAGCCCATCTTTGTATTTATCCAGCACTCTTCTAGGCAGCTGCGGTCTCCTGTAGAAATAATCAATATGAGTATACGAAACTATCTTGTATAGGTTCTTGAGTCCGGTCAGATTCTTGGCTATGAGGATAATATGATAGGTATTTCTTTTCTTGCTCAGATTGATATTTCCATTCTCATCGTAAGCATCGTCATCGGGATATAGATATCCCTCCATACCGTACAGGATTTTGATTTTTTTACCCTTTTTGGCGAGCTTCTTGGCAGTATTAGCCGCATCTGGAAACGACTGCACAACGCCGTGATCTGTTATGGCAATCGCCGGTTGACCCCAATCGGCAGCCTGTTTAACCATCTCATCGACATCGTTGAAACCGTCGTTTTCGCTCATCCTGGTATGAGCATGCAATTCCACTCTCTTGTCGCCATCATAGGTTTCAACTCTCTTGCTCTTTATCCCTCTATTGATGCTGTTAGCAATCATCACATTTTCGTGAATATAATCGTCATATCTGATATCTCCCTGTACGATTATAGTATCTCCGGCGGAGAGCGATTCACTGACAGTCTCATACTCCTGCTTGCTCTTGATAAATGCCTTGACCGCAGCTGCACGAGGTCCCTTATTAATCCTAAGCGTCATAACCCAGAAATTCTTCTTTCTGGTCTCTTTGATTTCCATTTCAAAGACATCGCCGGAGATGGCAACCTTTGTGCGGGCACCTGAAATCTCGGCAAGATTTTCGTACGATGTCTCGGCCATCGTGATTCTCTTGCCTAAAATTACCCCATCGCTTACAGGCTTAGCCTTTTCAGTCGGATTGGCTCCGCTCACGGCTAAGCACGGCTTGCAAGCTCCGTAGCTCTCGTCGTAAAAATAGCTGAACTTGACATCAGTGATATTTCCAAGAGTCTTTATAAGTCTATCCTTCATCTTGTGCTCCAGCTGAGGCCTGACATCGAAATTGGTCAGCACGTCGAGCTCCAGCACGAGTCCTTCTCTATCGAGTGAAATATGCTTAAAAGAAAGTGTTAACTCTTCAGCAGGCCTACCTGCAGATGCGCTCACCTCTTCGGGCATCAGAATTCCATCAGGTATATCAATCATATATACAGTATCTCCATCAACCTATACATTTATCAAGCTTTCGTCCTTCGAGATCACTTCAATCAATGTTGAAATCAACTGCTTCTCCGGAACCTTAGCGATTATCTCCCCGTGCGCAAATACGAGTCCTTCCATGTTGCCTCCGGCTATTCCGTAGTCCGCTTCTCTGGATTCTCCCGGCCCATTGACTACGCAGCCCATAACAGCAACCTTGAGAGGTTTCAATCCCAGCACGGCTCTCTTGTCGGCAATCGGTCTCAGCTGAGCTTCGGCCTCGTTGGCCAGGTTAATAAGGTCGACCTCGGTTCTGCCGCAGGTTGGGCAGGAGACTATCTCGATGCTCTTTTCACGAAGCCCGACTGTCTCGAGAATTCTGCGTCCAAAGATTACTTCGTTTACAGGGTCATCGGTTAACGAAACTCGAAGCGTATCTCCGACGCCGGCAAGCAGCAGAGAACCGATGCCTACTGCGGACTTGAGACGTCCATTTGCAGGAGTACCTGACTCGGTGATACCGATATGCAGAGGATGATCCGTCATATCCTTGACCATCATATGCGCATCGTAATTTATCTTCACGTTGGACGATTTAATCGATAGAACAAGATCATCAAAGCCCATTTGTTCTATCTTGTCGAGCGTATTTACCGCACTTTCAGCAAGCGCAGCCGCTGTCACTCCACCGTGCTTCTCCAGGAGCTTCTTCTCCAGCGAACCGGAATTTACACCGACTCGGATAGGAATTCCCTTATCAGCCGCAGCCTCGACAACTCTAGCTACCTTCTCATCGCTACCGATATTGCCGGGATTGATTCTGATCTTATCAGCGCCGGCCTCTATAGCCGCCAGAGCAAGCTTGTAATTAAAATGTATGTCGGCAACAAGCGGCATCTTCGTCTGTTTACGAACCAAGGCGAACGATTTTGCAGCAGCTTCATCCGGTATAGCCACGCGAACGATATCACAGCCTGCTGTCTCCAGCTCATTAATCTGAAAGAGCAGCTTCTCACTGTCTCTAGTATCCACATTTGTCATGGACTGGATAGATATTGGCGCACCGCCGCCAATCTTAATCCTTCCACATCTAACCTGTTTAGTCATAATCCAGCTATCCCTTCTAATGTCCCAGCAGCCTCAAGATGTCCTGCCATGCCACAAATACAAAAAGTAGCATCAGAACCGCAAATCCGGCGATATGCATATATCCTTCAACCTTGTCGGAAATCATATTTCCCGTGATCTTCCGTATTATCACAAATATTATTCTGCCTCCATCAAGTGCCGGAAACGGCAGCAGATTGACAATTGCCATATTGAGGCTAATCAACGCGACCAGATACAGATATGCAATCAAGCCAGTTTGTGCGGTTTGACTGACCAGACTCACCATTCCAATTGGACCGGTGACACTATCCTTGGTAATGCCTTTATGGAACAGCTGCCTGAGTGCACCGAGCATCTCTCCGTTGAGTCTCCATGTCAGTTTTGCGCCCTGTCCTGCGCATACAAACACATTGTGCGATGCCTTTGAAACAATACCGATCACCAGTCTGCCATCTTTATCCTTCGTGGGCCTGATGCTGTAGCTGTGCTGCTTACCGGCTCTCCTGACAACCACATTTATTGACTTTGCACCCTGATTACCGGAGATTGCCGCCACAGTATCAGCCCATGATTTTGTCGCTTTGCCATCGATAGATATGATTTCATCACCGGCTTCGACACCCGAAACAGCCGCCGGAGAATCGGGTACAACCTTATCCAGAGTATTTGTAGGAATGCCTACCGAGGTTGTTATTATTATCATCAACAGCAGTGCCACCATAACATTGACAGTCGCACCTGCCACCAATACAATCAAGCGTTGCCATGCAGGCTTGTTGTTAAAAGCTCGTTCGTCATCGCTCTCCTCATTCTCCGCCTCCATGGCGCAGTATCCGCCTATGGGAATTGCTCTAAGCGAATACTGAGTATCGCCTTTTGTCCTGCCGGCTATGAGCGGACCCATTCCTACAGCAAACTCGTTGACCTTGATGTCAAACAGCTTGGCTGTAATGAGGTGTCCGAGCTCATGCGGAACGGTAATCAGCATGAGCATCAAAATTGTTAGAAGAATAGTTATTATCATATCGTCCGATTATATCGTCTGTTTTGTGAAATATTATATCAGTATTTTCTGCGTCTACATGAGGATTGATCCTAAGCAAAGAGCTCCCTTGCTCGCGCTCTTGATTCTTTATCTATCTCAAGGAGATCCTCTATCGAACATGGATCAACAGCCCTATGCCCATCCATGAGCTTGCGCAGCGAGCGCTGGATATCTATGAACTCAATCGTACCGTCAAGCAGCATTGCTACCAGCTCCTCGTTAGCACCGTTAAGCATGACAGGATAGCTGCCGCCCTCTCCAATTGCCTCATAAGCCATCGCCAGGCATTGGAACACCTCGAGATCAGGCTTTTCAAAGTGAAGGTTCGCACCCTCCTCAAACATGTTGAGGCTCTTGCCGGAATACTGCAGTCTGTCCGGATATCCCAGCGCCAGACTTATAGGAATTCGCATATCTGGAAGTCCCAGCTGCGCCATTATCGATGTATCCGCAAACTCAACCATCGAATGAACGATACTCTCCGGGTGCACATGCACATCAATTTTCTCCGGTTCAATGTCGAACAGCCATTTCGCCTCAATAACTTCAAGCCCCTTATTCATCATGGTTGCAGAATCGATTGTAATCTTGCGTCCCATATTCCATTTAGGATGACGAAGGGCTTCCCGAAGCGATACTCTCTCGAGTTCTGTCATGGAATAGTTTCTAAAAGGTCCGCCTGAAGCGGTGAGTAAAATTCTCTTCACCGCTCTTCCATGATTACCCTCAAGGCATTGAAATATGGCACTGTGTTCGCTATCGACCGGTAGGATTTTAACACCGCACCTGGTTGCCAATTCCATTATCAGGCTTCCGCCGGCGACCAAAGTCTCTTTGTTGGCTAGCGCAATATCCCTTCCCGACAAAATTGCCTCATATGTTGGAGCCATACCGCTTATGCCCATAAGAGCGTTTAACACTATATCAGCGTCAATTTTGACAATCTCACGAAGACCATCATCTCCGATATACACTTCAAGTGCAGGAAAAGCCGCACTTACTTGTGCGGCTGATTCTTCATTTCCAACGCATACAGCCTCAGGACTAAATTCCTTAACCTGTTTCATAAGTTCTTGTATTCTATTTCTGCATGTAAGTGCAGCAACCTTGAATCTGTCCGGATTTTCTCTTACGATATCCAAGGCCTGAGTTCCAATGGAACCGGTACTGCCCAGCAAAACGATTCTCTTAATTCCCATTTATTTCTCCACCCTTATTGAAGGACAAATACCGAAAAATAATATACAAACGGCGCAACAAACAGCACGCTGTCAAATCTGTCGAGTATTCCGCCATGTCCCGGTATGAGATTGCCATAATCCTTGATTCCCATCTGCCTCTTAAACGCTGAAGCAGTAAGGTCACCGGCCATGGATACAGCTCCGCCTATAGCTCCGATAATCGCACATTTAACGACTATCTCCGGCATCACAAAGTATCCAAACAGTGCCGAAAAGAGCGCAGAACCTATAAGCCCGCCGACTGCCCCCTCGATAGTCTTCTTAGGACTGAGATTAGGAGCCATCTTGTGTTTACCGATAGCCATGCCGGTAAAATATGCCATTATATCTGCCCCGAATGCAGCAATCAGCACCAGCCAGGTGAGTTGTCTATACTTAGTTCCGTCTATAAGAACTATGAAATACGGGAACAGCACTATATATACGATACCGGTGAGAGTCGCTATTGCATCGCTTGTGCCGCGGTTCTTGATATCCCAGCCGTACACAAGGCTGGCCATGATGGCAACAACAATCCATACTCCGAGGAAGTCCGGTACGTTACCAAGTATCAGATAACCCGCATAGAGGACAATCGCCATCGCAATAGCGATCTTACGAGAAGGCTTGATATCACATGCGTTGAATCCATCATAGAATTCCTTTACACCCACAACCGAGATAAAAAGCGCAGCTACTACCAGCCACACGCCGCCAAAATACAGAACTGCCAAAAGCGGAACCATAACCAATGATGAAATAATCCTAGTTTTCATTATCTATCTTCCTTTTCTCTTCCGCCAAATCTTCTCTTGCGATGAGAAAACTCCCCTATCATCTCCGCGAACTCTTCCGGAGAATAGTCAGGCCACAGCGTGTCGGTAAACATCATCTCGCTGTAAGCAGATTGCCATATCAAGAAATTTGACAGGCGCTCCTCGCCACTCGTGCGAATAATGAGATCGGGATCCGGAATATCATTGTGCAGCACGCCGGTATAGAGATGGCTGGACACCTCGTCCTCTGTCACATCTACAGAAACGCCCTGATCAGCCATCGCCTCCCTGTCGATGATAATCTCATTGATAGCATGAACGATTTCATCCCTGCCGCCGTAGTTGAGCGCGATGTTGAATACAAGTCCGTCGTTAGCCTTTGTCTTATCAACGAGTTTGTCGATGGCTTCGATTGAGTCTACCGGCAACATGTTGTAGTTTCCCAAAATATTGATATGGACATTGTTCTCTATCAGCTCCTTGAGCTCCGAATCTACATATTTGATTATCAGTTTAAATATGCCCGACACCTCTTCTGTGCTGCGCTTCCAATTCTCAGTTGAAAACGCATATACTGTCAGGTATTTAATACCCATATTCGATGCAGCTATGACAATCTTCTTCATAGCCTGCATGCCCGCATTATGTCCGAATAGCCTTGGTCTGTTCTTGCCCCTGGCCCAGCGACCGTTTCCGTCCATAATCACCGCTACATGCGCAGGCATTTTGTTAATCTCTGACATCCCTACACCTCATAAAAGAGCAAACGTGACAAAGCCACGTTCGCTGAGAATTATACCGCCATTACTTCTTTGTTCTTCTCCTCTATGATAGCGTCAATATCTTTTACAGCCTTATCGACCTTCTTCTGAACGCTATCGAGTGAACTCTTGAGCTCATCCTCCGTAATCTCGTTAGCCTTTTCCTGCTTTTTGAAATCCTCGTTCTCATCACGTCTGATGTTACGAACCGCAACCTTTGCATCCTCACCAAACTTCTTGACCTGCTTCATGAGTTCCTTACGTCTCTCCTCTGTCAATTGAGGGATAGCAAGTCTGATAACCTTACCATCACTTGATGGATTAATACCCAGATTAGCCTCATTAAGCGCGTGCACGATATCATTGATTGAGCCGGCATCAAAGGGTGTAACCATCAGAGTGCGCGGATCCGGCGTTGTGATGTTGGATAGAGACTTAAGCGGAGTCATAGTTCCGTAATAGCTGACCATAACCTTGTCCAGGAGTGCCGGATTAGCTCTTCCTGCTCTCACCGTGTTCAAATTCTCCTTAAGAACGGATTTCGTAACTTCAATCTTCTCTTCTAAGCTCTTTTTAGCCATGATTTCCTCCATGCTGGTTCTTATAAATGTTAGATAATACCTTATTAATGGTGAGTCACTACTCGACTAGAGTTCCTATGTTCTCCCCATTTATAACCTTCATCAGTCCACCCTCTTCTGCCAGTGCAAACACATATAGCTTAATAGAGTTATCCTTGCAAAGCGTGGCCGCCGTTAAGTCCATAACCTTGAGATCCTTCTCCAAGATATCCATATATGTGAGATGCTCATACCTTACAGCGTTAGGATCTAGCTTGGGATCTGCCGAGTACACTGCATCGATTGCCTTTGCCATAAGTATGACCTCTGCATTCATCTCGGCAGCTCTGAGTGCAGCAGTTGTATCAGTGGAGAAGAACGGACTTCCCGTTCCACCGCCAAATATCACAACCTTGCCCTCTTCCAGATAATCCAGCGCCTTGCGCCTCGAATACCCCTCTGCCATATCTCTGATCTCGATTGCCGTCATGACCTTAGCCCCACAGCCGATAGAGAGCAGCGAGTCCTGAAGCGCAAGCGCATTCATCACAGTAGCAAGCATACCCATATAGTCTGCCGTCGCTCTGTCGATACTACCGCCTGTGCGTCCTCGGAAAAAATTTCCTCCACCGACAACTATCGCCACGTCAACGCCATTTTCTCTAATCTCTTTGATCTGATGTGCCGTCCTCAGCGTCACATCTTGGTTAACTCCAAACCTATCGTCTCCGGCAAGCGCCTCACCACTAAGCTTTATCAAAACTCTATTGTATTTAATGCTCATGATAACTCCTTGTGTGCTCCTATTTGCTAATCTCTGCCAAATATTTGATATTAAATTTATTACCGTTCTTTGACAAATCTATCAACTGCCGGTATTCCGAGGCTTTTCCGATTTCACTCTTAGACTGTATCAGCTGCTGAAGCATATCTAAAAAGCTTGTCTTTGTATCCGGATGCATGAAATCAAAATCAACGTCCTCGAGTCCGTCCATCTTCCTAACCTTGTCAAAGAATTCCTCTTCTCCGCAGATTTCATCAATCAGTCCGAGTGCCTTGGCCTGTTTAGCAGAATAAATGCGTCCGTCTCCGATTTCTCGCACCTTTTCCTCAGGCATATTTCTGCCCTTCGCTACAATCTTGACGAATTGATCGTATGACTCATCTATCAGGCTCTGCATGATCCGACGCTGTTCATCCGTAAGCTCAGCGGTCATGCTTCCCATAGCCTTATTGCGTCCGCTGGTGATGGTGTGAGTCTTGATTCCCAGCTTATCCAGAAGACCGGTCACATCGTACTGCGTCCCCATAGTAACACCTATTGATCCGGTCCATGTGTTGCGATTAGCGTATATCTTGTCAGCAGCCATAGATATATAGTATCCGCCTGAAGCTGCCTCATCCTGAAAATACACATATATCGGACGACCTGTCTCCTTCTTATATTTGAGCAGCTCCTCGTATAGCTCGTCTGATGTATAGACGCTGCCGCCTGGCGAATTTACACGAATTACAATACCCCTGTTGGAAGAATCATCTATAAGATCGCCTATGGTCGACATCGTCCAGTCGTGGTCGTACGCAGCCCTCAAGCTAGTATCACCAATCTCTCCCGTGACATCCAGCACAGCAACTGAACTGCCAAGGCTAAATTTACGGCCTGATCCTTTATCGGAAGAACCGAGATTGTAAAACAAAGTAAATACAATTCCGACTGTAAATGCCAGCACAAGCACCACGATCACAACCACAAGCCACGTGTTCTCTCGTATGAATAGCTTGTTTTGCTTGTCACCGTCATTCTTCTTTTTATCGTTATTATCTGTCATATGTAGTTCCTGTCAATCATAAATTCTTAAAATCAGCTATTTGAATTCTATTAATATGTTAGCAAAATTCACCCCTATTATCTAGGTGTTATATCAATTACTTCAGCTGAAGCTACTGCGTCCTCAACCAGGCTCTCAACGTCAAGCACTGACTCGGATTGCTCGATTTTACTGAGCTTTGGCTTGGTCACCGGATGCTTAGGCAGGAACACCGTGCAGCAATCCTCATAAGGCTGAATTGAGATGTCGTAGGTTCCGATTTCCTTGGCCTTATCCATAATATCAACCTTATCCATAGCAATCAGAGGCCTCATGACAGGCATCTTGACTACGCTGTCAGTTACAACCAACGCTTCAGCAGTCTGGCTCGCAACCTGTCCGAGATCCTCGCCGGTTATCAACATCATATCCTTATTTCTGACAGCAATTCCCTCAGCAATTCTCATCATGAAACGTCTGACAAGCAGAGTAGTTTCATCCTCAGGACAATTCTTGACAATTTCCTCCTGAATAGGAAGCAAATTAATGACGTACATCCTGATTGTGCCCATGTATCCCGCAAGCGCAGCACATAAATCCTCAACCTTCTGCTGTGCACGAGGACTCGTATAAGGATATGAATGAAAATGCACAGCTTCTATGCGCATACCCCTCTTAGCCATCATAAACGCAGCAACAGGACTATCTATGCCACCGGACATCAGCACCAGCCCCCTGCCGTTAGTGCCTAACGGCAGCCCTCCGAAGCCCTTGATCTTATCTCTGAAAATATAAGTGCATTCTCTCCGTACATCCACGTATAACTCGCAGTCAGGATGGTGCACATCGACAGAGAGCACCTTGCAGGTCTTGAGTACCTTCGCACCGACTATGCGGCCAATCTCCGGTGACTGAATCGGGAATGTCTTGTCAGCCCTCTTGCCCTTGACCTTAAAGGTCTTGATATCTTCCTTTTGAATCAAATCCATCATAAAGGAAGCAGTCGCCTCGCCAATTGCCTCAATATCCTTAGGTGCTTCAACAGCAGGACTGACTGAAGCAACGCCGAATACCTTTGAAATCTTTCTGATTATCTCTTCTCTCTCAATATCCTTAGGTACCTTGACTATCATGAGTCCGTCGTTCCATCTTGATTCGGTGTCATCATAGCTATTTAGCACTCCACGTACCCGCTCGAGCAGTACGCGCTCAAAATAAGGCTTATTCATGCCCTTAAGAGCAACTTCTCCGCACCTTACAATATAAATATTTTTTTCGTTCATCCTATCCCCTATCTGAAGCTACCCAGTCTTCTAAATCTATTGACGGCAGCAGCAACCTTCTCGACAGTCTCATCCATCTCTTCAAGAGTATTGAACTCAGAGAGGCTGAACCTTATCGCGCCTTCAATCTCCCTGTGTCCTAATCCCATCGCCTGCAGCACGTGACTGTCGCCGGTCTTGTGCGATGAGCACGCTGAACCCGTTGACACATATATCTCATCCTGCTCTAAAGTGTGCAGTATTACCTCACCCCTGGTACCTAATAAGGATACGTTAAGAATGGATGGACAGCGCTTGCCATAATCATCTAGCTCCAGTCCGATTTCATCAGTGCCGTTAATCATTATATCATCCAGCTCCGAGCTCAAGCCATCACGCAGTCTATCGCTGAGTGCACACAGCTTGTTCTGTATACCTGCCAAATCAGCATAGCTCAGCTCTGTAGCTAATCCGAGTCCCGCTATATCTGTGGTGTTCTCTGTGCCGGAACGGTATCCCTTCTCCTGTCCCCCTCCGGTGATGAAGGCGGGGAGCGTGAATCCTGACTTCATATACATCGCACCAACGCCCTTTGGCGCATGGAACTTGTGTCCGCTGATCGTAATCAGATCAAACGGTGCATTTCTGAAGCTCATCTTGCCGAAGGCCTGTACCGCATCCGTATGAAAGATGACTTTTGTCCCGTGTTCCTTGTTGTAGTTTTTAACAAGCTCGCAGGCAGGTACAATCGGCTGTATCATACCTGTCTCGTTGTTGACAGCCATTAGTGTTACAAGTATTGTTTTATCGTCAATAGACTGCTCGAGCTCATCAAGCTTTAGTGCGCCTGTCTTATCCACATTCAGGTAGCACACCTCGAAGCCGTCCTCTGCCAGTCTCTTGCAGGATTCCAGCACTGCCGGATGCTCGACCTTGGAAGTTATCACCTTGTTGCCCCTGCGCCTCAGCTTTCTGGCTGTGCCGTAGATTGCTGTATTATCACCTTCCGTGCCACCTGAGTTGAATACAATCTCCCCACCGGCCGGTAAGGCTTTGGCAACCCTACCTCTCGCTGTGCGTATGATCTCCGAGCTGTTTAGGCCTAATGTATGGAGCGAGGAGGGGTTGCCAAAGGCCTCCCGGCTCAGCTTATACACGAGCTCAGTTACTTCATCGTATTGGCGAGTTGTCGCACTATTGTCTAGATATATCATCTTTTCCCCACTGTCTGCTTCGCACTGTACAATAGCAGTACACCCTTCATCAAAAATACGGTTTGCAACAATGTGCCGGTACACGTCGTTTTCCCGTTGCTTTAAAAAGCTCTCCGCAAGCGGAGAGCTTTCTTTTACTTTGCATAATCTATTGCGCGAGTCTCTCTGACTACGTTTACCTTGATGTTTCCCGGATATTCAAGCTCTGCCTCGATTTTCTTAGCAATCTCTCTAGCAAGCATTGGTATCTCATCATCCTTAACCTGATTAGGTTTAACCGCAACTCTAATCTCTCTTCCTGCCTGAATAGCGTAGGATTTATCAACACCTTTAGTGGTGTTGGCGATATTCTCAAGGCTTTCAAGTCTTTTAATATAAGCTTCAAGCGTCTCTCTTCTGGAGCCCGGTCTTGCCGCCGATAATGCATCCGCAGCTCCGACGAGAACAGCCTCAAGAGTTGTCGCCTCGACATCTCCATGATGTGCCTCTACTCCGTTGATAACCTTCCAGGACTCCTTGTATTTCTTACAGATGTTAACACCTATCTCTACGTGTGTTCCCTCAACTTCATGATCTATCGACTTGCCTATGTCGTGGAGCAGTCCAGCCCTCTTGGCAAGCCTTGGGTCCAAGCCAAGCTCTGAAGCCATCATTCCGGCTAGCAGTGCAACCTCAACCGAATGCTTGAGGACATTCTGTCCATATGAAGTTCTGTACTTAAGTCTACCCAACAGCTTAACCATCTCGGGATGCAGGTTGTGAACGCCTGTCTCGAAGCAAGCCTGCTCACCCTCCTCCTTGATTATGTTATTAACCTCCTTGGTAGCCTTCTGTACCATCTCTTCAATGCGCGCCGGGTGGATTCTGCCGTCTGAGATAAGCTTTTCAAGCGCTCTCTTGGCAATTTCTCTTCTGACAGGATCAAAACCCGACAGTATTACAGCCTCAGGTGTATCATCGATAATCAGATCCACTCCTGTTAACGTCTCGATTGCCCTGATATTCCTTCCCTCTCTTCCGATAATACGACCCTTCATATCGTCGTTAGGAAGGTTCACAACCGAAACTGTTGTCTCGGCAACCTGATCGGCAGCACATCTCTGGATAGCGAGAGTAATTATCTCTCTGGCCTTCTTGTCTGCCTCATCCTTTGTCTCTTCTTCTATCCTGGTAATTATTGCTGAAGCATCCTTCCTGATATCCTTTTCTATCTCAGCAAGCAATATGTGCTTAGCCTCTTCTTTCGAATATCCTGAAATCTTTTCCAGCTCAGCAATCTGCTTCTCCAAATACCGATCGATTTCCTTGTGTTTCTCGTCCATCGAACGCTCACGCTTAGACAAGCCATCTTCTCTACGTTCAATGCTCTCCAGCTTCTTTTCGATGTTCTCTTCCTTCTGAAGAATACGTCTCTCTGTTCTTGTTACTTCGTTGCGCCTATCACGTATTTCGTTTTCGAGATCTTCCTTTATTTTATGAGCATCTTCCTTCGCCTCGAGCACCTTTTCCTTCTTGATATTCTCAGCTGAATTCTCAGCATCCAGGATAATGTTCTGAGCCTTCTGCTCTGCGCTTCCAATCTCTTTTTCTCCGACACGCTTACGCACAACATAGCCTAGCAGCAGTCCTGTCACCAGGAATACAATCCCTGCCACTACAGTTATTAACAGCGGTGTCATGCTTAACTCCTTATTCAATATTAGTTATACAGTAAAATGTTTGCTTATTCGTACTAAAAAATAAACATTGCGTGTTTAAACTCGCACTGATTAATTATATATTTTAATGAAAATATAGTCAACAGCTAGAGAATCTCTCTAATGACACGTTCCGCCATCTTGTCAAAGTTCCTGGCGATGTAAGTATCTCTTTTTGCAACAATCGGAATACCTATATTACATGAAGCGCGGATATTCTCATCTTCCATAATGACTCCGAGAAGTTCCGACCTAAATCGTATGTCTATTTCTGCCAGTCTGGGCACACACCCCATCGCTTCAAGTTCAGGAAGCATACGGTTGATGACGTAATGCCTGTTCATAACCTCGCACTTGATAAGCCTATCTTCAATCGCATCTGCATCTCTGATCGCAGCATAATCCGGTGTTGTGACGATAACTACCTCATCCGCTGAACCGTAGCACAGATCAACTGCACGATTTATCCCCGGCGCTCCGTCCATAATTATGACATCATATTCATCACTCAAATACTCAATCAACTCATCAACGTCAGCCCGTGAGATATCAATCCACTCTCCGCCTTGGTGAGCAGGAATAATCGATAATTTGTCTGCGAATTCGGATGCGATAATAGCATCCCCCGGTTCGCAGGTTCTCATTATCACATCATATATGTCAAAAATTGCCTGGTTTTGAGCACCAACATAAAGATCAAGATCCCTCATTCCCATATTCATATCAAGCAAAATAACGCGTTTGCCCATATACGCAAGCGTTAGTCCAAGATTAGCGGCAAATGTTGATTTGCCTGTACCGCCTTTTCCCGACGTAATATATATTGTTGTTGACACTTTCGCACTCTTTCCGTATTAGCTATTCCTGTTCAATGTACCCTTCAGCTCTAAGGCTAACATACCTTTCATAACCGACAATTACGTGGTCCAAAAGCTTAATTCCTACAAGCTCACCTGCCGCCTCGATTCTTCTGGTAGATATAATATCTACATTGCTGGGCTCTGGATCTCCACTTGGGTGATTATGCGCCAATATGATTGCCGCTGCACTCCTTCTGATAGCAACACTATACACTTCGCGAGGATTAAGCTCTGCCGAATTAAGCGCTCCAATTGAAACTGTGTATTCCGATTCTACATTGCACTTAGAATTTAGCAGAAACATCTGAACGTGCTCACGCTTCTCACCGCGCATCCGTTTCATGAACAGCTCAGCTACATCACTCGCGGTTCTAATCGTTATGCCAGATGCAGTGCTCGGTTCTCGAACCCGTCTGGCGAGTTCCATGCTGGCAACTATTGAGCAGGCCTTGCTCACTCCAATACCGTTGATATTAAGGAGTTCTCTGACATCAACATTGCAGAGCTCCTGCGATAGATTGTCTGCATATGCCATCACATCACGCGCCAACTCCAGCACCTTCCTGTCAGCAGTGCCGGTTCTGAGTATTAGTGCGAGTAGCTCCACATCGGTTAATGCCGACGCACCGGAGTAGAGCAATTTCTCCTGTGGAAGCTTGTACAAATTGCTATTTACAATATTCATTTTAACAACCCTCTCTCGAGAGCAACACACTGAAATTATATCAAAACACCCCGCCTGCAACAAGCACAGACAGGGCATAAAAATCCTCAATTACAGATATTTTATCATAGTTAAAAGCGTCTTCTTTCCAATATAGTCAGATTCTTAAGAGAAATCAACAGCATCAACACCAGTACCATTATCAACGCCTTCTCGACCATCATATTGGAGAGCATCGAGAAATTCAGCACGATAGCCCCAAGCAGGACCAGCATAAACATAAAGCAGTATCTAAGGCGAGCAGCATACATCACTATCTCTTTGCGCTTCTTGTCCTTGTTGTTGACTGTTGTAACGTACTTGACCACGTAGAGAATGCTTAACACTGTCTGAAACAGAATAATGGCAACAAAGCCATATAGAATCTTGCGGTCAGCGGCACCGAAAAAAACAGCTATTTCATTATGAAACAGCAGCAGTATATCGAATAAAAAAATCAGATAGCAATAGCCTCTCACCTTCCCTAAGGCAACTGCACTTTCCTTCATCCTATAACGCCTCCAAATCGTAAATTTATAACCTATTTTGCCGAGACCCTGTCAGCCTCCGCTGATATAGCATCAACAACCTCTTCTATACTCATTTCTGACGTATCGAGCAGGACGGCATCCTCAGCCTTCACAAGCGGATTAAGCTTCCTATGCGAATCCTGATAATCGCGGTCTTTTATATCATCATATATGTCATTGAAAACCGCCTGAACTCCCTTTGACACCAGCTCATCATATCGCCTGCGAGCACGAATCATCGGAGCGGCGGTGAGGAAAATCTTGAGCTCTGCATCTGTCAGCACGTTCGTACCTATATCCCGTCCGTCCATAATCACACCTTTGCCACCGGCAATTCTACGCTGAATATCAACCAGCTTGGTTCGCACATCAGGTATCTGTGAATACATCGATGCCAGCTTGGATATCTCTTGCGTCCTGATAATATCACTAACATCCTCATCATCAAGGATAATCTTCCCGTCTACAAAATCAATGCTCGTATTATCGAGAGACTCACGAATAGCCTCAATATCATTCGGAGATATTCTCTCTCTATTCAGCTTGAGGCCTATAGCACGGTACATCGCACCTGTATCTATGTACTCCAATCCAAGCTTATTGCCTACGAGCTTTGCAATAGTGCTCTTGCCTGCTCCGCCGGGACCATCTATAGCGATTCTGATCATCTAGTCTTCCTTCTCGTCCTTTGCTGCGTTTTCTGAAGTTCCCTCTTCCCCTGCAGTCTCCTTGACATATCTCTCTGCGTCATGCCCCTTGCGGTCCTTCTCAAGCAAGCTGTTGATTTCCTTAACGAAGGTGTCAACATCAGTGAATCTGTGATATACAGACGCAAACCTGACATACGCAACCTGATCGAGATCACGAAGCTCATCCATGATAAGCGCACCAATCATCTTGCTGTCGATTTCCTTCTCCATAGTATTGTTGAGCCCGCGCTCGATATTGTCAGCGATTCTCTGCACGTCATCGTACTTAACCTTTGTCTTTTCGCAAGCCTTGAGAACCCCGTTGATCAGCTTGTTGCGATCGAAACTTTCCCTTGAACCGTCACTCTTAATCACAACGAGCAATGAATTCTCAATTTTTTCAAATGTTGTAAAACGCTTGTGGCACTTGTCGCATTCGCGACGCCTTCTAATAGCCAGGCCTTCTTCCACAGGCCTGGAATCAACTACCTTAGTATCAGGGTTACCGCAGTAAGGGCACTTCATCTTGTTCCTCCATGTCAAATCTATGAGCTAAACCGCTATCGTCATACCTGCATAAATTTATAATCTTACAATCAAAATTATATCAATAAATGAGCGGCTCCGTAAAGTCGCTCATTAAGATTAGCCTAATTATATTTATTAATTTACTTCGCTATGCTGTCCTTTAAGACCTTATCCATCACTCTTTCATAGAGCATGGTATCAAACAGATTATTCTGTTCCGCATATTTCTCAATTTTCATGCCGGAGGCCTTCTCATACTGAGAACGGGTATAGCCTGCATCCTTAAGAAGCTTATCGAGATAATCGTTGTATTCGCTATCTGTGATCTTTATCTTATATTTCTCTGCCAGTGCATGTAGAACCAGTTCCTGTCTAACTGTATTCTTGGCTGCTGTATTTGCCTGCTTCTCGAAGGTCGCTTTATCCATTCCGAGATTGTTCTTAAGATAATTCTCATAGGATGTATCGTTTTTCTTGGCCAGCTCTTTGTAAGTGCTAATCATACTATTGTATGCAGCCTTGAGCTCCTTATCGGGATATTTTTTAATCTTGCTCGCTTCGAGTATCTGCGAGAATATTTCCTGCTTTTCTGCGCTTGCAGCCTTGGCTTTCTTGTCCTTGAGAAGCTGCTTTTTGATGTTCTTCTCGTATTCGGCCTTGGTTTTGAATTTAGTGTTTTTAGTTACAAACTCATCGTTGTACTCAGGAATAACTGTCTTGACTATCGAATTAATCTTGATAGTGAACACGGCCGCCTTGCCTGAAAGCTCCGAATTATTAGAATAATTAGCCGGGAATGTAACATTGATATCGAAAGTCTCGCCAACCTTGTGTCCCACAACCTGTTCTGCAAATCCGCTGATGAAATTGCTGTCAGCAAGATTGAGCTCATAGCCTTTGGCAGTTCCACCATCAAACTTTCTTCCGTTGATCTTGCCGGTATAGTCGATATTCACTATACTATTTGCTTCAGCAGTACCTTCCTTAACCTCTGTCTTCTTTTTGGCCTTATCCAACGCCGCTGTGATTGCGTCCTGCACTTCAGCGTCCGAAACGTTGGGATTTGACTTTGTGTATTCAAGATTTTTGTATCTGCCGAGCTTGACATACTTGGTGAAGTCATCGTAATTATACTTGTCCGGTACAGATGCACCCCCGCACGCCGTGAGCACCAAGATAGAAGCCACAATTGTCGCCATCATCGCCGACCTTGCTATTCTTCCATGTGACATATTAACCCTCTCATATATAGTATAACGTCAGTATTTTTGTTATAAGTTAAAACCTACTACATCTTACCACAGCGAATTTGAGCGTTCAACGAGTTTCACAGTAACCACACGAGTATTACAATTTCAAAATGAGACTTGTATTTACATTCAGGCCGGACGCGTGTACCTGTGAGTTTGCCTGAAATATGCATGTATGCACAGAAAAGGTCCACACAAGCCCTTGATATAGCTTAAAGGATACGTGAAGTCAGACTGCTCCGCTTCTCGTATCCTCTATATCATTATTTAAAGAGATCGTTCTTTAAGAATCAGACCGGCAATAACGGAACAATAACCGGCTCGGATTATAAATCACCCTCAACAGACTGTTAATACCTTATCCGCATCAGATTTTATCTTCCGGTGCTGTTATTTTGCCTTAAGCCTTCTTGCTCGTGATGATCTATACATCAGAACCGCAATTGTGATCAGCATGGTGCCGATGATGTTAAACAGGTACGTTCCCATCCCGCCGGCAGAAGGCAGCTTATATAGCTGTTGTTTATTGACGATCTCTATTACACCCTCTTGAGCCCCGTTATTATTGTTGTAGGTCGTATCATAGCCTTCAATCTGTGAAATCTCGCGAACCTTATACCTATACTTGTGTCCTTTCTTTTCTGCAAGCTCTTCGTTATCGCGCCGCCAGGATTTGCTCCAGTTGTTGCTTTTGTTCAATAATACGGGAATCTCTCTTGTAGTATTATCCGTCTCGTCAATTTGTATCAACACCGCATTGATCGGGATATCGGGTCGTTCATTCGGCGCCATCTCCGTGCCGTTTACATTAAGCCACTTCTTACGTATGCCTATATCACGAATCCTTACGTTATTGATATTGATGATTCCGTTGAGCACTCCGTTTCCTGTATATGATGTCGAATAGCCGTCCACCGGCTCTTCCTTGACATAATAGTAATACTGATGCCCTTGGTCATCCTCTGCCGGTAGGTTATCCCACTTTTTGTACCAATTATTTTCCTTGTTAAGAACAACAGGATTATCAACACCCGAATCTGTCACCTTTACGGCATCCGACGGTAGAGTCTCAGTCGGATTCTGCGGATTGCCGGTCTCCTTTACAGACATAGAGAGAGATTGTGACACCGCCGGAATCCCGGTATGATCGTGGTTCAAATATCCAATCAGTGTAATCTTAATATCAGTTCCGTCTACAATAGGATCTATCTTGTAGGTGGCTTTACTGTATGGATAAACGCCCCATCTTCCGCCTATATAACAATTTTGTTCAGACCAGTCCTGAATATTGCTCGGTCGTATCGTTCGTCCGTTAGCCGTTACGGAATAAATTCCGACATCCTTCTTCCCGTTATGACCTTTTGTTTCCAGCGTAAATTCAATGCCGCCGCCGGATGTCGCTGTGGTGCTGAATTTATAATCTCCGGGCGTCAAAGGTGAAGTATCAGTATTGCTTCCATTACCGCTTCCGAAATACTGCGT
Organism: Mogibacterium sp. CM50; assembly: GCF_000293155.1. NCBI lineage: Bacteria > Bacillati > Bacillota > Clostridia > Peptostreptococcales > Anaerovoracaceae > Mogibacterium > Mogibacterium sp. CM50. The sequence continues at coordinate 248,510 of NZ_ALNL01000044.1, forward strand.
GGTAAAATTGACCGGAACGCGCGCGCCGCTGCCGCCACCTGTATTTGGTGTTTTACTGCGATACAGCGCAACCTTAACTGACTTTGGAACCGCTCCGTTAATCTCGCTTCCGTCATCGTTGTACCACTTCTTGAGAACCTCCACAGAGGTCTTCTCCGGCTTCTTGTTCATGACATGCAGCTGCAGCTTCTGATTTCCGCCATCTGATACCAAAGACACCATATCATCATGGTCAAGCAATGTGGCATTACCCGTAGAATCCAACTTTAAGCGTATAACCTTATCGGCAACGGAAGGATATGAAGACGGAGCCTTTGTCTCTTTGATATAGTATGTTCGGTTTGCGGAAAGCCCATAGCAGCTTATCTTACCGTCAATACCCGTCTTGAATACATTCTGTGAAGGTTCATTAGCCTTGCAATCCTCCTCATTACGCCATAGCTTCGCCGGAATAGTGCAGTCCTTATCCGCATAAATAGAGAACTCGGCATCCTTCAGCTTCTGGCTGTGATTTACAGCATCGAACTTATCGATTTCGAGACTGTAACGCGGTGCCAGGTTGAAATATATCGAGCAGTTGGACTTCGACGAACCTCTCTCCAAATAGTAGATTGTCAACTTATGATTACCGCTCTTAATCTTCTTAAGCGTCGTTGTATCGGCACTCATAAGTGCGTGGGTTTCCGGATTCTCATAGCGTATCTCCCCGGTCGAGAAGTTGATATCGCCTGACATTCTCCTGTGAATACCGCCGAGATCGAGCACTTTTACGCCATCGACAAATATCCAAACATCGTCATCGCCGCTAAAGTAAAATCGCATGTCCTTACCCGCCGCGGATTGGTTACCCTTGCCGCTGTGGCTTCCCACATCATCCGGCAGGAAGAAATCTACATCCGTCTTCATTCCGAACCAGTAATTAGTCTGACCTGTAAGCTCATGCACAGTCCCATGCTCAAAAGGCATAAATCCCGGAGTTCTATCCTGTCCGCTGTCCTGATTCTGGATAAATTGCTCGTCTTTATATACATAAAAGCGCTGTTCAGCCTTGTTATAGTCCGCACCGTTTTTATCGCTATCGTAAAAGTAATAGCCCTTTCCGAAATTGCTGTCTGTCAAGCTTCCGTCTTCATCATATTGGAAAAGCTTATCACCGCGCCCTAGATATTCTCTTCCCGGCACAGAATTTTTTGTAAACAAATCCTTAATAATCTGATGATTATGACTGTCAACGATGTCCTTTGTGATGGTGTAGCCGCCAAGATCGCTTGTATATCTGTTCCTATTGTTTGTCAAATTTTTAGGGAAGCCCAAAGTATTGAGATCGGGATGAGTCTTATTATAGTTATACCAGTTGGTAAACAGGAAGCTCTCATATTCTTTGCCGTCCGAGCCTGTCCACTTTTTATAATCTTCCCAAATCTCTGTATGATAATTAATGCCTGTAAGTGCCTTTGCACCGTGTTTCGCATTAAATATTTCATTATAGTCAAACATATCGGTTCTGACAAAGCTGCTCGTATCAGGCTGATTAGCTACAAGAGGCTCACCCTTAGGTTTAAGATTATAATCGGCTTGCACCCAATCCGCGTAAAGCACGGTATCTTCATAAAGAGTTATACTCGTGCCGGGAACATAATAATCTCCGGTTTTTATATTATACCATCCTTTAACTTTATACTTAGAGTTATTTCCACTGTGTGACGGTAAGGTTATCCTGCCGCTTGTGTCCGTATATAAAATTTCATCATTGGCGCCCTGAACAAGAGATTTAGAAACACCCAGCCCCAGTGTTCCGTCAAGCCAAACCTTATGTCGTCTGGCTCTGAGCATGCCGGCATCCTGCGGTTTAATCATATTCAAACGATTTTCCGAAGTAAAATCATTTAAAGCAGCCGTTCCTTCTGTATCTGCCACAACTCCGGATAGCGGAACCGCAAGAGCTATGAGCAGGCAGCATAAGGAAACTCTCGCTGCTATATTGCGGTAAGCCGTCTGTTTGTTGGATTTAAATTTTTCTATCATTCTTCTCATCACGAACCTCATATGCGTTGTGCGCTAACGCTGTGCATTTCTTTCTTTACCCATGAAAACAGTCTTTAATCCGACCGCACAAACAATCAATACACAGCCCCAAAAGCCAAGCAGAAACAAGTCGCCCGTCTTTGGAGACGGCGGAATCAACGGCTTCTCAATAGGCATGCTCGATGAATGTTTAGGATATGCAGTTACATTATACTTCCACACATTGGTACCGTTCCCTCCGTCAACGGCAAGAGGCACGGAAACCAGGAAAGGTTCAGATATATAGTCACGCTCTCCCTGTCTATGTGTACCGGACTGGACAACGAGATACATCCCCGGCTTCAAATCGGGAAAAACTGCACATCCATTCGCATCAGTTTTGCCTGCAGTCATATTAATTCCATTTTGCTTTATAAACGCACGCAGCTTCTTTGCGGCAGCGTTGGAATCAGATGCAGTCATTCCTTCAAAAGTAATCCCTGTGGATGAAAACTCAGGCAGCAGTGCATACTTAGCAGAGCCATATCTTACAGTTAAATCGGAAACCTGACATATCTCGAAATCCACATCTTTCAACGGCACAGCCTTTCCGTTTTCATTGCTCCGATAGCATACTGTCAACGTTCCTGTTTTGCCGGCTATAAGTGCGGGAACTATATTATTCTCCAGCGCCATCCCGGTTACGGCTGCGTTCCCTATCATGAACATTGTCAGCAGTGCGATTAAGACCGCGCTTCGAACTATTTTGTTTTTTATTTCTTCTGCGAACATATAACACCACCCAACTTGCGATTATGAGTACCAACAAACTTCCGTATTTTATATATTTTATAAAAGGATTTACTGCCTTATGCCGATCTAACGGAACGCGATGCCCCCTGATCAACAGCCTGTGTGTATTGATCCCATAAGGCGTACATGTCACCAGTGTCACAAGATCTTCTCCTTGGACAATGGAGAGCTTATCATTCATACGCTCCGGCAGCACAACATCAATCCGATCAATCTTGTAGGCAAGAGTCCTATCCAGCACATAAAGATAGAAACGTTCACCTTTCTTCATCTGATCAAGATCGGTGAAGAGTCTTGCACTCGGCAAGCCGCGATGTGCAGCAAGGACACAATGCGATCCCTTGCCACCGACAGGCAGACTTGTTCCGGTCAAATGTCCTACCCCTTGCTCCAGTGTTTTTTCCGAAACTCCGTGATATACCGACAGTCGAATGTCTATCTTAGGAATCTCAATATATCCCATCATGCCGCTACCGTCCGGATTAAGCACATCATCATAGGCATAATTAGCCGTATTCGCCTGATTATGTTTACCGTCAAAGGCATCTACAATTACGTTATGAGTGTGTTCACCGTTGTAAGAACGGGCATAATTCCATAGCTCATTATTTTTATCTCCAGAGTTTTGCTTAACAGTCTTTGTATACTGAGCCTGTGCTCCGGCGTTAATTATATTATTGTAAATATTACAAATCGAAGAATAGGATAATAATGTCACTCCGCTGATAAAAAGGACAGCAATCAGAACCTTCATCCAGAATGCTTTTCTCTGTTTTTTCATCAGCTCATCTCCCTTTGTTTCTGCGCAAACGTACGGCTAGCACGTAGCAATCTACTGCAAGAAATACGCCGAGCATAATACAAAGGATATGTGCCCACGGAATCCTGCGGTGTGTCGGTTCCTTAACCTCATCGCCGGCATTATATGCGACCCTATGACCTCGCACCAACAGCCTATGTGTATTCTGTCCGTAAGGAGTACAGGTGACAAGCGTCACAAGATCCTCTCCTTCGATAATTTTCATATCTTGTGTATCTTCAGGTTTGACCGTTTTGATTCGATCCACCTTGTAAGCAATCTTTTGTCCCAAGACCTCGATAAAGAACTTATCTCCGTTCCTCAGCTCATCAAGGTCTGTAAACATCTTTGCACTTGGTAAACCGCGATGCGCGGTAATTACCGAATGCGCACTTTTCCCCCCGACAGGGAGACTGCTGCCAAACAAATGTCCGGCACCCTTCTCAAGTATTTCATTTGTCGTATAATGATAAATCGGTAATTCGACGTCGATAGACGGGATACTCACTATGCCCATCATACCGTTGCCTGAAGGATTTAGAAGCCCTTCATATTCCGAATCATGTTTGATTCCCAACCTTTTGGCAAAGGATTCGGGAACCTTTTCATTGATTAGCTTTGTATTATATCTATGTGCTTTTGCTATTTCCTGTTTTTTCGTATCATCGCTCTTACCATCAACAGCTTTGCGGTAATCAGTTATCATCCTATGAGCCTGCATTTGGTTAAACAGATTACTGTATGCAGGATAAAAGAGGACGAGAAGTCCTGCGAATAAAAGTCCAAAAACTACAGCATTTTGTTTCAATTTATGAACTATTTGCATCAATCAGGACTCCTCTTTCCTCTCAGTTTATTTTGTTGTTTTATCCCGTCTGCCGCACCCGCAGCATTCGTTCTTTAAAACAGTTTTTCTTATCCTACTGCTCTTGTTTCCTGCGACTCTTGAGATGTAGTGATACAGCAATTGCAATCAGAGAGCCTCCCACTATCATGAAGAGATATGTTCCCATACCTCCTGTTGTCGGAAGCAGCCCCGGCTTATAGTTGTTGAAGAGTGTCATATCACCGCTCTTGTCAACTGTCTTCAATGTGGTACCGCCATCATAGCTAGCCTTGTAGGTCGAGGTAAACTCGTTGTTAATCTTGACACTGTATGACTCCAGGATGCCTGTTACGGCATTTAGCTTGGCAGTAATCTCAACAGGAATTTCCTTGTCGTTAAGGACATATCCGGCAGGTGCCTCAGTCTCGACGAGTACATACTTACCGGCATCCAGCTTGCTGAATTTCATAAGACCGTTCGCATCCGTTGTAGCGGTTCCTGCAACAGTATTAGTCTTATGGCCGGAAGCATCAGCCTTATAGAGAGTAAACTTTGCACCCGCCAGCTTTCCTGTAACTGTTGATGACTCTGTAATATTCTTCTTTGTGAGAAGCTCGCCTGTAGTCTTATCAACGCCGACCTTGACGATTTCTTCGCCCTTGATATTCTTGCTGCCTGCTACATCACCGTCTATATCAAATGTGTAGTGATAAGTAGTTTTATCCTTATCGTCTTCTGTGCTTGGACTGTTGGAGTATTTGATCTCCGCTTTATTTGTGTTGGCATCAAAGCCGCTTGTAGCATTGCTGTTAAGCTTTGCTTTGTAGGTCACTGTAACCTTCTTAGCCGAATCACCGCTCAGAAGATACTCTTTCTTCAGTTTAACCGTAAATGACTTGCCGCTCTTAACAAGCTCATAATCCGTATTCTCGACCAGCGTTTTGTTCCCGTCTGCAACCTTAATATCTGTTGGAGCATCGAGCCCCTCGCTTACGGTATCTTTGATCTCAAACTTCAGTTTAGCATTGTCATACACCTGTGAATACGATGGTACATCCGTAGTAATCTTGAAGCTTGTCACATCACCGGGTTTCAGTGTATCACCATGCTTGGTGCTATCATTTTCAACCTGCGGATTGTTCTCCTTACCTGTGATTTCCTTGTCCAATGAAGGTTCAGAGCGCTTAGCATAGGCATTTGGACCAAACTGAAACTTAGAATTTGCATCCACAGTACCGCCGTCATGCTTACCGCTTCCATCAAAGTTAACTGAAACAACCATAGGGTTATAAACGTACGTGCTCTTGGTCTTGCTTACAACGACGAGGTACATTCCGGGTGTACCGGTACCTGTGTAATCCTTTCCGGAAACAGTCATATCTACGGGAGTACCAAGCTCACTAAGCCTAGTAGCCAATTTGCCGATTTCCTTACCTGTCGGTTTCGTGACATCGTTAATAGATCCGTTTAGAACCGGCTCCCACTGCCCCTTGTTATTTTGCTTAACAATTTTGTACGCCTTAACTGTCGCACCGGCTTCAACACCCTTCACAGTCATGCGACCTCCATTGTCCGCGAAAGACATCCATGCTCCACCGGTGAACAGCATGGTCACAATCATGAGGAATGCAAGCAGTAAACGTGATCTGCTTTTCACTTTCGTATTCATCTTCTTCTCCTTTTTCATTGGATTTACATAATGATAACGTATATTCCGTTTAAACAGCTCATCGCATATATTGCAGGCAGTACAATATACATATGAACTGCTTAAACAGATAAATCAACTATAAAAACGAATATTATGCGAGTATGCTGCATAAATTCCATTTTTAACATATTAATTATTTATGTCGGATATTAGTCCTCTCGGAATCACAAACGCTAAATTTAAAGCTCGAGTTTATGCATACAAAAAGGGCAGCCTTGATGTAGATACATCAACACTGTCCTCAAACAATCACCTTGAATTTTAAACACAAAAAAACATCTATGTCTGTCTGTCTGTCTGTCTGTCTGTCTGTCTGTCTGTCTGTCTGACAGATTGTGTTCCTAATCATCATGATTGTCAATTTCCCTTCTAAAGATTAACACCACCAAGTTTGTTTTACATACGATATCATAAATTTATAATAATGTCTACAAATTTGCACAAATTTAAAACTAAAAAAACACACCCTCTCCATTTTATCAGAGAGAGTGTTGATAAGTCTTTTTAACTTAATGACTCAACGACATTGGATCAGGAGTTCTGCTTAAAGCTAATCGTTTTTGTTTTGTTCATTATGCTTTGCAAGTGCAGCTTCCTTGCGAGCCATCGCACGCTTACGCTTAAGATATTCATTTCTGGCTGTCAGACCCCACCATATGACTGCGAACACTGCGACGATTATCGCAGCCACGAATATGACGCCTATGTGGCTTAAAAAATATTCCATATGTTAATTAGCCTTCTTAGCGATCTCGCACAGTTCAGCAAAGCCGGCTGCATCGTAGATTGCCATCTCGGATAACATCTTCCTGTTGAGCTCAATTCCGGACTTCTTTAGGCCGTTCATAAGGTTACTGTAGTTGATACCGTTAGCTCTTGCTGCTGCGTTGATTCTGGCAATCCACAGTCTTCTGTACTCTCTCTTCTTGTTCTTTCTTCCAACGAAAGCGGATCTGAGTGCTCTCATCACCGCCGGGTTAGCAGCTCTGAAATTCCTGCTTCTCTGTCCGTAGAAGCCCTTTGCCTGCTTCAATACCTTCTTATGTCTCTTATGAGCGTTTACACCCTTCTTTACTCTTGCCATATCTCAAAACCTCCCTAAACTACTTTGCCATTGATCTAAGCATACGCTTTGTATCTGCACCGGTAAGCACTGTGGACTTACGAAGACCTCTCTTTCTCTTTGCAGTCTTCTTTGTCAGAATATGGCTTTTATATGCCTTGTTTCTCTTAAGCTTACCGGAACCGGTAAGCTTCATTCTCTTGCTTGCGCCTCTATGAGACTTCATCTTGTTCTTTGCCATAATGATTTCCTCCTAAGTTGTTAATTCATTACTTGCCGTTCTTCGGTGATAGGAACATAGTAAGGCTTCGTCCCTCAAACTTCGGCTTCTTGTCGATGACACCGTATTCAGATACCTGATCCGCAAAGCTGTTCATAACATCAAAGCCTTTAGCTGTATAATCACGCTCTCTACCTCTGAATCTAAGGCTAACCTTAACCTTATCTCCATCCTTCAAGAACTTGATTGCTGTATTCGCCTTTACATTTACATCGTGAGCCTCAATAAAGGTGCTGAGTCTAACCTCCTTGACCTGCATGGTCTTCTGGTTTTTCTTAGCTATCTTGTCCTTCTTCTGGAGCTCGTAGCGATATTTCCCGTAGTCGAGGATTTTGCAAACGGGCGGCTCAGCATTCGGAGAAACATTTACGAGGTCCAGGTTGGCCTCCTCAGCAATCGCCAGCGCTTCTCTGATGCCCATAACTCCGCGCATATCTCCATTCTCATCTATCAAACGGACTTCCTTTGCACGAATATCTCCGTTGATCTGTTGTTTATCCTTGCTAATTGGTCTACCTCCATATAATAAAAAAGCGGATACAGAAGTATCCGCGAACTAACTGATTAAATCAAGTCACAGGTAACCCGTACACCAACGCATACAAGGTGAGAAGCGGATAACTTCTTCTTCGACCCGATAATTGTAAACTACCGCCGTCCACTTGTCAATACCCATACTACTTTCTAGGATCGTCAAACATGCAGAAGTTCTGCAGCTCTCTGATTTATATCGTTTACCCTTACATTTTTCTACACTTTTATACCGCATCTATCGATGTAATCACAGCGGTGCACCAAATGGGCTGCAATAGCCCTTCTAAAAATCAAGGCGCCATACTGGCTACTACTAGGCAATCGCTATTTCTCAAGCTTAGCTACCGCGTAGTCAGGCATCATATGCTCCCAATCCCATTCTCCCTTGCACACTCTCTTATTATATGAAGGAATAACTACGGACAAGATCGACACAGCTGCGATAATAATCAGATACCAGTTGTATGGAATCATGTCAGTTGGATTAACCGAATTCTTGGTTAAGCTGGCGGTCATCAGAAACTGAGCCCCGTAAGGAATAAAGCCTTGCATGATACATGAGAAGATATCAAGGAACGAAGCCGTTCTTCTAGGATCGATTCTGTACTTCTCAGAAATCTCTCTGGCGATTTCACCGTTCACGATGATAGCTACAGTATTGTTAGCTACAGCAGCATCTGTAATTGCTGTAAGTGCAGCAATACCAACGGAAGCCGACTTAGGACCCTTGAACAGCTTGCTCGTCTTGGTAATCAGCCATTTGAGGCCTCCGTAGTGTTTAGTCATCTCTGCGAGTCCACCGACAAGCATCGATAGCAGGAATACTTCCATCATGCCCTGATAGCCTGTCCAGATTTTACCTGCAATGTCCATCAGACCGATTGTGCCGGTTCCTATTCCTACAACAGAAGCAATAAGTATTCCGATGAGCAGTACCGTAAATACATTGAGCCCTGCAAGTGCAAGTCCAAGTACCAGAACATACGGTATAACCTTGATAACGCTATAATCAAGTTGACCTACAGACGTGCCGCCCTTGCTGAATATAATCATCAGCACTATGGTAATTACCGCCGATGGAAGAGAAATCCAAGCGTTGGTTCTGAATTTGTCCTTCAGATCAACGCCCTGTGTCCTGGTAGCGGCAATTGTTGTATCAGAGATCATGGATAGGTTATCCCCAAACATTGCACCTGTCATTACCGCGGATATAACGAACGCCATATTGAGATCCGCAGTCTTAGCCATCTGATAAGCGATAGGAACTATTGCCCCTATGGTTCCCATCGATGTACCTGTTGCCGTAGATAGGAACGCAGCAATTACGAAGATCCCGGGGACGATAAATCTGGGTGAAATAATTGTAAGTCCCAGATTTGCAGTGGAAGCAACTCCGCCCATAGCTCCGGCTACTGATGAGAACGCTCCTGCCAGAAGGTAAATCATGAGCATTGTCATGATATTCTCATCACCTGCTCCCCTGGCAAAAAGTGTGAAGTTTTCATTGATTCCGGTCTTGTGATACATTAGGAATGCAACAATAACTGCAATCGTCATGGCAACTACCGTAGGAAACCGGTAGAATGCCATTTCAACACCTTTCGACTGCAAGATCATGCCTGCTCCGAGATAAATTACGATAAACAGCAGGAGCGGTAATAGTGCTACTCCGCTCGCATCTCTTTCTTCGAGAAGATTCTCTTTCTCTTTCATTTGAAAACACCTCAATACAAACTTATAATAAATATTTCCTCCGCGCGATGCCACATGCGAGTTAGCTGTGCCGCCGCTTTTTATAACACGTAAGATTATACAGGAGACACATTGATAAATTCTATATTAATAATCGATTTACTTATTATTTTTCAAGTTATTTTTAACCCTAAAATTCAACAGCCTGATGCAGATCAGTTTGCAACGCATAGTGTCAATCGAGAAACACGCCATCAGGTAAATTTGATTTACAACTTATACAGATAAGATACAACCTATACAGATAAGGTTTATTCACTTGAATTGTTATTTACTACAATGTACAATTAGCTAATAAAATAATGCTGGGGGAGCGATAGCTGAGAGTTGCTTTGGTTTACGTTATCCGCAAGATTGTATTTGCAGTTATGCGTAATCGCGAAGCGAGACCCTTCTACCAGGCAGATAATGCTGCCACGGGAAGCTAGCTAATATCAACTGCACCCCCTCCTGAAATATAGGAGGTTTTTTAATGAACTTACAAGGTTTTGTTGAATCAAGAGTAGGTCAAGTCGTAATCATACTCGTCATCGTACTCATGCTTGTGCTCATCACGCTTGGAGGTAAGAGTAAGGGCGCTAACAGAAAGGTCGATATCAAGGCAATGACCGTCTCTGCCCTTCTCATTGCTATTGCAATGGTTCTATCAAATGTTAAAATTTTTACCATGCCTCAGGGCGGATCCATCACACTTTTGTCGCTACTTCCGATCGCTGTGGTGACATATCTGTATGGAACTAAACGAGGTATAATGGCGGGAGTTGCATTGGGCCTCGTCAACCTGATATTTGGCCCTTATGTCATCCATCCTGCACAGCTTCTACTCGATTACCCAATCGCTTTCGGAGCGTTAGGCATCGGTGGAGCGTTTAGGAACGGAAAAAACGGATTAACGAAGGTCTATGTCGTAGGAGTATTTGCAAGATACCTGTGCGCGGTTGCATCCGGAATCATCTTCTTTGGCTCATACGCACCAAAGGGGTTTAATGCGGTTACCTGGTCTGTATGGTACAATATCACCTATATTGCAGTTGAGGCAGCAATTACAATAGTTGTCATCAATATGCCGCCTGTTAAGAATCTATTCGAAAGGATTAAGAATGCAGACGAATTCGGGGCATCCCGCACTAACAAAATACGATAGCATTATACTCGCATCCAAATCACCACGCCGTCTCGATATACTGCGAGGTCATGGGATTGAGCCGATACTCATTCCATGCGATGTAGATGAAACCCTTCCTGCAGAAACCGATTATATTGATGCCGTGCGACTGCTTTCAGAGCGAAAGGCACTTGCAGCGACCTCCTTACCAGCACTTGAAAACATACGCGGTAGAGCTCTGCTGATTGCTTCGGACACCGTCGTCTACAATGACGAAATCATGGGCAAGCCAAGAGATAGAGACGATGCATTTCGCATGCTTTCATCACTCAGGAATTCCATACACTTTGTGGCGAGCGGAGTAACGCTGGTGGAGATTGACGGCGGCACACCTTTGCTAGATGGAAGAAAAAACTTTGCAGAGGTTACGGAGATAATTTGTAAGGACTACAGCGATTCTGATATCAAAGAGTATATAAATACCGGAGAACCCTTCGACAAGGCCGGCTCTTACGCTATTCAAGGCGGATTTCGCAAATACATATCAGCAATCCGTGGTGATTACGAAAATGTTGTCGGTCTCCCATACAACAGAATTATTGCCGAGCTCGAGCAGATGAGACTGTAGCCGGAAACTGCTATTCCCAACCCTTGCACACATCAACCCAGCCTTCAGCATGCGCATATCTCTCGAGCTCCGGAAGGCTTAGTTCTATTGCGCTGTTGGCACTCCCCGCTGCCGGAAATACAGTCTGAAATCTCTTCAGTGACTCATCGAGATACACTTCTACGCCTTCCCTGATAGCAAACGGACACACACCGCCCATCTCATGACCTACCAACTCATCTAACCGGTCCGGAGCTATCATCCTGGCTTTGGTATGGAAGCGGCCCTTAAACTTCGGGTTGGCAATTCTCGCATCGCCCGCAACGACTATGAGAATTGGTCTGTCATCGACTATAAAAGCCATAGTTTTGCCAATTCTCTGTCCCTCGCACCCGAGTGCAGCCGCTGCGAGTTCTACTGTAGCACTCGATACGTCGAATTCCATCACCTTATCCTCGATACCTAATTTTCTGAAATACTCTCTTACACTGCTAATAGACATCAGTATCCTCTTTTCTGATTGATTCAACCTGCTAATCACAAACTGCTAATGAGTTTTTACAATTTTTTCAATTACTGCTGACCTCTCATTATTAGTAGTATAAAACACCGCCGAACATGGAAGAAGCACAATAATAGTACTACATTTTCATGTAATATGACATCTGACATGCTCCATCAGCACCTGCAGCAATTACCAGCTGCAGGTTGCCGGACTTGATTCCCCCGATTGCATATACGGGAACCTCGACTTCAGAGATGACATCAGTCAGGAATTGTATTCCGCGAGGTGCAATCCCGGGCTTGCAGGCTGTTGTAAATATATGACCGGCAATTAGGCAATCCGCCCCCGCAGAGGATGCAGCAAGTGCTTCCTCTACAGAATGAATTGATACCCATGTGTAGGGGAATTTTATATTTGAACAGACGCACAGCTCTTCATCCCTCAAACTTTCGGTTTTGTGTCCATATTCCGGCCTTTTTAGGTTCATGTAATCCTGAAATGACAACTGTACCGGAACACTCATATCAAATGCTACTTGCCAAAACTTATTAACTATAAATTCGACATCAAAACTATCACAGATTTCTTTTATCTGTAAAGATAAATCTCGGTATTCGCTTTCAGGCAAATCCTTCTCCCTCAGTATCAATGTATTTGGCCTTGATTTCTCGAATACCCTCTCTACCTGCTCGTCAAGCGACAAGTCGGATAAGCGGCGGTTCGTTACGAAAATTTTTTTACACGTACACATAATCGTTCATCACCGGCTGCATTCCGTGACTACATAGGGCTGAATATATCTCATCAACAGTCCTTCCATCTGCAATTTCAAACTGGTTGTCACCTGTCGCAGTATCGTCGCTGTGACTTCCGATACCTGTATCAACCCCTGCAGATATCCTCGTTGCTGCAATTGCGACTGCATGATCCCGAAAACCTGTTCGCTCCCTGGTCGATAGCGTCATAGCTGCGAACGGCATGAATATCCTATAGGCACACATAGCCTGAAGCAGTTGTCTTTCTCCCACCGTTTCACTATCGGAAGAAAGGGAAAAACTCATGTCATCATCGCTGTTGCTGATAATCGGACGCAGTCTGGGACAAGAAAATGAGATTTCTGCCCACGGATACTTGCGCTGCAGCATATAGGCATGAAGGCCGGTTGCAAGTGCATCGCGTCTGAAATCACCTAAGCCCAAAAGGGCTGCAAACCCGACGCCGCGCATGCCTCCAATGAGCGCACGCTCCTGAGCATTGAAACGATAAGGGAATATGCGCTTGTGACCGGACAGATGCAGCTTCTCATATTCATCGGAGTCATACGTCTCTTGAAAGACCGTCACATAGTCGGCACCGCACGAGTGAAGAAACGCATATTCATCGGAGTTAATCGGATATATTTCAACACCGACATTTTTGAAGTATTTACGTCCGATTTTGCAAGCTTCACCTATGTAATTAACATCTGACATGCTGCGACTCTCCCCGGTCAGTATCAAAATCTCTTCAAGTCCTGTAGCAGCGATTGCCTGCATCTCTCGCTCTATCTCTGCGCCGTTCAACTTCGCCCTGTGAATCCTGTTATGACAATTGAAGCCACAGTAGATGCAGTAATTTTCACAATAATTGGATATATAGAGTGGCGTAAACATGTTGACCGAATTACCGAAATGCTTATCCTTCTCGAGCTTAGCTCGCTTCGCAAGCTGCTCCAGATATTTCCCCGCCGCAGGTGACAGCAACACTTTAAAATCATCCACACTGCAAGACTCATGCTCAAGTGCACGCATCACGTCGCTATCGCCGTAATGCTCAGGTCTGTATCCATTCATCTCTTTTAGAACCGCATCATATATTTCATGGGAAATAATCTCCATTCCTTCCAAATATTTCATGTGGTCTATACGTGCTTTTCCGTTCATTCGCTATCCCTCCAGAAAACCGGTGAGCGGCGACGACGCGACGCCACCATCCTTGACTATTCTGCCAAGCCCTGCGAGATACGCAGTTCTTCCGGCCTCAACCGCCTTGCCAAAAGCTCCTGCCATCGTAGCTACATCTCGTGCAGTTGCAATGGCCGTATTAGCCATAATCGCATCTGCCCCCATCTCCATCGCCTCGCAGGCCTGTGAGGGAGAACCGATACCGGCATCCACGATTATCGGGATATCTATCTCGTCAACCAGAATCCTGATTATCTCCTTGGTGACGAGTCCTCTGTTAGATCCGATTGGAGCCGCAAGAGGCATAATGGTAGCAGCCCCTGCATTTACAAGGTCGCGTGCCGCATTGAGATCAGGGTACATGTATGGCATAACCACAAAGCCCTCCTTAGCAAGTATCTCAGTCGCGCGAATCGTCTCCTGATTATCCGGAAATAGATACTTTGAATCGCGAATGACCTCAACCTTAATGAAATCGCCGCATCCCAGCTCTCTGGCTAGACGTGCAATTCTCACAGCCTCATCGGCATTCCTGGCACCGGAAGTGTTTGGCAGCAGGGTCACATTACCGGGAATGTAATCAAGTATATTCTGTCCACCGGTATTTGCTCGTCTGACCGAGAGTGTAATGATCTCTGCCTTGGCATTTTCAACGGCTGCTCGTATCAGCTCAAGGTCGTACTTGCCCGATCCTAGGATAAAGCGTGATTCAAATTCTCTTCCTGCTATTGCAAGCTTATCGTTCATATTGTGCTCCTTCTATATATTTCCTTTCATTTTTACGTATTCCGGCTCCCAGTTCTTCCCGGTCCTTATTCCTCGTAATTGCGATACAGCTTCATACACCTTGATATAGCCTTGTACAGTCAGCTGTATTACAGTTTTGTCCGCAGTGCGGCATTGTATCTGACATCAGCAGCTCAGAACCGTCAAGCTTCGCCAAGTATCAACCTGACTATCAGATTAGCTTGATGACCTGAACAGATAGCAACTCGTGGCGCCATCAGCCCAATGCACTCAGACACATCGGTTGTCTCATCTCCACAGATATACAATCTCTTCGTCACGCATCTGCTCTTAATCGCATTAGCATCCCCATATCCTGCCATCCCGGAGCCTGAGACAACTACCTGCTCACCGGTTTCGGATAACAGCGTGCTGACGAGCATGGATTTTGCCGACGCCCGGTCAAAGGCTTCGCACACCAGGTCAAAGCCTCCAAATATTCTCACGCAATTAGACTCATCCACCATGACATTTTCCGTAGTCACCTTCATGTACGGATTGATTTCCAGCAAAATATTGCTGATTGCATCCACCTTGTGCATACCGATATGTCTAATCGTATACGCCTGTCTGTTAAGGTTGGTTATATCTACGATATCATAATCGACGATATGCAGATGTCCAATGCCCGCTCTAGCAAGCATTACAGCCACATTGGAGCCGAGACCGCCCGCTCCCGCAATCGCTACTGACGCTCTCCGCAGCTTATCGTGAAGCTCTCTTGTAAATCTCATGTCTTTTGCCCGATTGAGTTCCGACTCACTCGGAATATTACATCTCACTGACAATTAACCTCCTCCCATAAAGCAGACAATTTCAATACAATCGCCATCAGCTATAACCACCCGTCCATATTCACTCCGGGGTAGTATCCGGCCCATATATTCAACTGCAATGCGAACCGGATTATACTCGAGGGCGACAATAAGCTCCTCGATAGTCATATCCTTTATATATTCGTGCTCTCTTCCATTAACCCTAATCAAGCTCCTCACCTCCCTTCGAAAGACTGCAAACCGCATCATATCATATGAACAAGCCGCTCATAACTCCGATTGTCTGGCACAGCTAATACAACAAAAAAAAGGTCACACGAAGCTCTACACCCAAGGTGGTGTACCCCTTCGTATGACCTGTCATACTCTAACTTCAATTATATGTAATAGAGCTTCATTGTCAATACATTTGCTATTTATTGATAAATAACATAGCTATTATAGTTATTAATGCCAGCATCGAAACCGATATCTCAATGACGATGCCTATATCACGATCTTCATTTTCAAACGATATGTTCCGAACGAATGACCTGCGGGAGCTTTCTGTCCATTTGTAAGGGTTGCCAAGTCTCTCGCCACAGAAACGAACTATTCCAAGCGATTTGACGTCTGCCCACCCTGTAAATTTGTTAAGTCCGGTTGATGTTGCTGTTATTACCCCGGCTAAGGGCTTTCTCAGAAGCCAGTCGAAGTCCAACGAGAGCTGATCATGCGGCAGCATTTTAACTCTCACAAGCCAGAATACGATTGTTGCTCCGGCGAATAGAATCAGGTACTCAAGCACATGCTCGACTGTAAAAGGATGTACAGATACTGCAAATGGCAAAAGCCTATACAAAATCGAAGGAACTATACCGATTATAATGCACCCTGCTGCACCGAGAAGCATGCCGAGCTTCATGGATAGCGGAATCTCTTTGACTTCAAACTCAGTCCTGGCTTCACCAAGGAAAACAAACCAGTTGACCTTAAGAACCACGGATAACCAGGTGCCTATAGACGTGACGGTTAGCAACAGTGCCGCAACATCGTGCCCGCTTGCCTGTACCGCGTGCATTACAACAGTCTTGGACGCAAATCCGTTAAGGAACGGCATTCCCGCAATCGAAAGCGAAGCTATAAGGAATGTAAATGCCGTAATAGGCATCTTATCCTTGAGGCCTCCGAGCTCTGTAATCTTTCTCTTGCCGGTTGCCATTATCACTGCACCTGAACACATCATCAAAACGCCCTTGTAGATTATGTTGTTAAACACGTGTGAAGCGGCTCCATCGATCCCCCATGCTCCACCAACAGCGAGCGATGCAACCATGTATCCAAGCTGTGACATTATATGGTAGCTGAACAGCCTGCGCAGATCATTCTCCAAAAATGCCATCAAAACACCGTAGAGAGCCATAAATACGCCTGCGTATAAAAGCATCTCTGTTCCTGCAAATATCCTAATCATGGCGTAAATTCCCAGCTTTGTGGTATATCCGCACATGAATACTGTTCCCGCAATAGTAGATTCCGGATACGAATCGGAAATCCACGAGTTAAACGGCGGCACAACTGCGTTGACACAGACTCCAATCAGTATGAACCAGAAGGCTGCAGAGCCATCTGAGCCGGTATATTTAGGAATCGCCAAGGAACCGCTGTTTGCCGCATGCATCAAGAAGCCTACCAAGAGCATGTTACCTCCAAACGCGTGCATCAGCAAATATCTGAGCGCCGCCCTTGACGAACGTCTGGTGTGTTTAGCATAGATTAAATATGCCGCACTAAATGCCGCAACCTCCCAGAACACTATAAGAGAAATCACGTCACCAGCTAACGTCGCGGCGATAATGCTACCGCCGTAAATTACCGACATTCCCTTTTCCCATTTGTCCTGAATATCCAGCCCATATATATTGTTGATAGCTCCGATAATTGCAAATATTATTATGAATATTATCGACAGTCTATCCACGTGAATAAGATTCAGTTTAAGCGCAGGCGTAAGCCTGTATACAAGATGACTGCTACTACTGAGTATGAACAAACCTGCTATTCCAACAGCAGCTGATATCAGTGCCAGAGGCTTCCTGCACTTTGCCGGCAGGATCAAAATCAAAGAGCCGATCGCTATAATCAGGAGTCCGGGATGAAAGCTATTTAACATCGTCTTCACTCCTCTCAGGATACAATGCATCGATAGATGCGCGCTTCAGCATCTCGGCTTCTTCATCAAGCTCTATTGACTCGTAATACCCCGTATCACGGCGTAGCAGCTTGTTTAATATGATCTTACTCATGACAACCAATGCCACAGAACCTGCAAGAGAAAGAACTATGTAATGTAATATCTCGTTCAACATAGCGTACCTCCTGTTGCCGAAAATACTGCGTTGCCAGTCTGCATTGCCAAGTCCAGCAGATGCAGGCCGAAGTTAGGCGCCAGTCCAAGCAGCAACGACAAGCCTGCTGTAATAACCAGCGGAATGAGCATCATCCTGTTAGCCTCTCCGTATACCGTAAAATCAGGATTTACAACGTCTCTTTTAAATGCAATCAGCACTACAGGCATAAGATAAGTTAAAGCGAGCAACGCGCTCACAATCAATGTCACACCGAACAACAGCTGCCCCGACTTAAGCGCACCCATGATGATATTTGCTTTGCTAACGAAGCCGACAAAGAACGGGAATCCCGCTATTCCGAGTGAAGCTATTGTAAATGCTGTCATCGTTATCGGCATTCTCCGACCAAGACCCACCATCTCACTGATATTTTTCTTGTGAGCTGTAACGAATATGGCACCGGCACACATGAATAGTGTGATCTTCATAAATGCATGGGCAACCAGATGATAAAGAGCACCTACTGTGCTCAGCGGAGATAGGATAGCAATTCCCAGCACAATATATGACAGCTGCCCTATGGTTGAAAAAGCCAACCTAGCCTTGAGATTGTCCTTCTTGAGCGCTATCAGTGACGATATTAGTATCGTCACCGCTGCCATCCAGGCTAGCAGGGTCGCTCCTCCACATTCTCTCGCCAGTTTCGGTCCAAATACATACATCATAACTCTCAAGGTTGCAAACGCTCCGGCTTTAACCACTACTACGGCATGAAGCAGTGCACTGACCGGTGTCGGCGCAACCATTGCCGCCGGCAACCAGCTGTGAAACGGCATCACGCCGGCCTTGACGATTCCCGCTCCAATCATCATGACAAAAATGACCAACATCCATCCGCCGGGAATCATGCCGGAATCCATGAACCCGCCGGGCTTGAATTCTAATGTTCCTGAGACTGCATACACGATAACCATAGCGGCAAAGAATATCTGACCGCTAATCAATGTATAAGCCAGATATTTTCTACCTGAACTCGTGCCCTCTGCGTCACGGTAATGGACTACGAGCGGATATGTTGCGATGGTAAGCACCTCAAAGAATATGAAAAATGTAATGAGATTTGCCGCGAAGCAAATGCCCATTGCAGCTGACAGACACATAGCAAAAGCAGCATAGTAGCCTGTCTGATTTTTCTCACCGTGACCTCGCATATAGCCGACGGAGTATGCAGACGTGAGCAACCAAAGTGTCGAAGCGCTGCAAGCAAACACGATGCCGGCTGTATCGACATTTAAGGCAAATGAGATGCCGTCCACCAGCCTAAACAGCTCGAGCCTAATCGTCTGACCCGTAAGAACCGCAGGCACCATCGAATAGACTAACAGAATCTTAAGAATGGAAGCCGTGAAGGTTATCGCCTCTCTTGTATTCGCCTTGATGTGTTCACCCAGCACATAGATGAGCCCGGATGCAACAAGTGAAACAAGAATCGCCAGCAAGGGGCGCAGATTTAGAGCTATCAAGTTCATATTCATACCCCCTTCACCGTCATCATTATCACATCAAAAACACCGGCATTGAATATACCAAGAGCCAATATGATCACAAAACATGTGCCGATTGCCAAAAGCATAGTCCATGGCAGCTCAACAGTCTCGCCATCTCGCTTATCATACAACTCCTTTGGTTGATTGATAAATATCTTCTCTATCAGCTTGAAGAAGTAGATAGCGTTGAGCAAGCTGCTCAACACCAGTATCGCGATGTACCGGTACTGATGAGTCTCCGCTGCGCCTAGAGCGATGTACCATTTGCTGAAAAATCCTACAGCCGGCGGAATTCCTATCATGGAGAGCGATGCCAACACAATCAAGCCTGATGTGAGCGGCATCTTTTTATAAATCCCTCCGAAGCTGGATATCTTAAAGCTGCCGAACCTGTATCTGATGGCTGCCGAACTGAAGAAAAGTCCGCTTTTCATGAACACATGACCGATTAAATGCAAAAAAGCGCCTGCCAGCGCATACGGACTGTCAATGGCAAAACCAAGCGTGATATACCCAATCTGCGCTATTGAAGAGTATGCAAAGATCTTCCTCACATCCTCCTGCGCCATTGCTCGTACCGAACCGTAGATGATTCCACAGCACGAGAGTATGCCGATTATGTTCAGGAACAGATTGAAGAATTTAAAATCAGTTCCATATATAAAATACATATATCTGAACAGCGCGAGCGCAGGAATCTTACCCATTACACCGGCAATAAGCGGTCTCGAACCCGGTTCAGCATGCGAATAGGCAGAAGGCTGCCAACCATGAAACGGGAACATCGGCATCTTGATGCCAAATGCAGCTATAAACAGGCACATGGACACTGTCATCTCAGTATCGTAGTTGTGGGAATTCAAGATATTCCTCATATCTGCCATGTTGAGTGTACCAGTCGAAGCGTATAATATCCCGACGCCGAGAAGATACATCGTAGCCGCAACGGTTCCTACAAGGAGATATCTAAAAGAAGCCACTATGCCTCGGCTTCCACCGAGCGCTATTAGACAGTACGCTGACAGCGAGGTAATCTCGAGGAATACGTACAGGTTGAACACATCCCCTGTCATGCTCATACCGCACATGCCCACTATCAGCAGTCCGATAAGCGAGTAAGCACCGCCGATGACCTTGCGTTCATTTGTGACTTCAAAGTTCATCACATAGAGTGTCGTGATAAAACCGAGCAGCAGTATTACAACGACTATAATCGCTCCTATAGAGTCAATATAAAATTCGATGCCGTAAGGTGCTTTGTAACCGCCAAAGCTGTAATGAACAGGTCCGCCCTTAATAATGTTGATGAATAATTTCACAGCACATCCAAGAGCAACAAAAATTGCAGCTGTGACAATATTTCTGCCCAGATGTATATGGATTCTTGACAGCGCAATCGACAGCAGAGCACTGATAAGCGGCAATAAAATAATAATTATTGGAAGATCATTCATTTAAAACGGTTCTCCCTCCTGATTATATCGTCCTCCTCGATGCTCCCGTACTTCTCCTTAATGCGAGTGAGAAGCGCAAGCCCTACACCTGTGGTACCAAGGCTTACAACAATTGCAGTGAGCATTAGACCATGAGGTATCGGATTGACATATTTGCTGGCATTAACTATAGTATCCAGCGCAATCGGAATAGTTCCACCCTTTTTCTGAGCAAAGCAAAGGTAGAAGAATATGACAGCTACCTGCATAATATTCATGCATATCAATTTCTTCATATAATTCTTGCAGGAAATCATCCCATACACTCCCAGCAACATCAGCAGAAGCGTTAGAAAATATATTCCTTTACTTGCCAGCAACGCGTTGATCTGTGTCATCATCAAATCTTACCCTCTTCATAATCGCATTCAGAATTGTAATAATAGTACCCATTACACCGATTGTTACTCCAATCTCTACAAGGAGTATGCCGATAGCATGCCTCTCGGCTGTATGAACAGGCAACGGCAGATATGTGTAGTCCATGAAAGAGCCACCGTTAAACATCGGTACCACACCGGTCATAACGTATATCAGAACGCCGATACCCGCTATACTAGACGAGTTCTTACCTGTCATCATGAACAGGTTCTTTTTGTCCGGTATGACCAGTATATCAATGATATATGTCAGTGCTATAAGCGCTCCTGACTGAAAGCCTCCGCCCAGACTGACCTCTCCGTGGAACAGTACATAGAACGCATATATCAGAATCAGCGGTTCCAGCAGCGTGATCATTACATCCTTGTTGATTGTCTTGTAAGTAGGATCACCCAGCTTATAGCGATGTCCGAAATACCTCTTCGGCTCTACGATACGGTTCTTGGCCTTAGGTCTGTTTGCCAGAATCATGATTACCCCGATTCCCGACAGGAACATTACCGTTGTCTCGAACATAGTATCGAAGGCGCGATAATCTACAATCATTGCGGTTACCATATTGGGTGAGTTAGTGTCATGCACAGCATGCTCGATGTAGTATTTGGACACATGCAATGCCGGCGCTGAATTCACATCCCCAATTGCCGGAAGCACGTCAAGCTTAGCTACAACGAGGAACAGCGTAACGATGGAAGCAATTAAAAACGTCACATTGACATATTTGCGCATCACTTGCACCGCCTATCTATGTTTTTGAGCGTCATGATGAAATAGATAGTCGAAATTACCCCGATTACCGCCTCAGTGAATGCGACATCAGGAGCCCCCATGATGATGTACAGAAACATCGTCACAAAGCTGAATGCACAGTACACAACGACTACCGCCACCAGGTCCTTATCGAAAATTATCACCAGCGTGATAGATATCAAAGCCAGAAGCAGCAGCGCTTCCACAATATATGTACTCATCTATCTACCTCCTTCTTCCAAATCATCGTTTTCATCATCAGCAACTTCTCCTTCAGCTGTGGCATTTTCTTCATCATCAGCATCCGCACGCGCTTCGATATCCAAGTCCTCACTGACACCCACGTGTCTCTTGTGATTATAATCCTGATAGTTTTTGGCATGAATTGAAGTCAGCATAATCAGATTCGTACCAAGCGGATTGGTCAGCAGAAGTATGAAGAATATGATAAACACCTTTAAGGACAGCAGCGTACCCTCTTTATAAGCGATGATTCCCAGCGTCATCATGAGAGCACCAAAGGTCTCGCCTACACCTGATGCGTGTAGACGTGTAAAGAAATCCGGAAATTTAATTACACCTACAGCCGCAATTGCCATGAAGAGGTATCCAAGGCCGATAAGTGCTATCGCAATAATATTGTGTACACCCATTACCTCCTACCTCCTATGAATTTAGCCAAAATTACAGTTGTAATGAAACCGAGAAGCGCATAGCTGAGAGCGATATCGATATGCATGTCCATTCTGTCATCAATCAGTCCCACTACCAGAATCAGCATTACTATATTCGTATTTATTACAAACAGCGCATTAAGCTTATCGTATACAGTCTTGCCGACAAACATCGTGATGATCATCGTCAGCACAATCGCTAGAAGGCCGGCAAGAATTGCAATGAAAAAACTATGCATTTTTCTTCTTTCTCCTTCTCTTGAATCGCTTGGTTGTCAGCTCGACAACTTCCTTAACTGTATAATCCGGATCAACCACCACATCGACGACACGGTAATCGATCTCCTCACCGTAGAGTTTGGCAATCCTCTTCTGCATATCACCCGAAAGCAATCCGTCGGCAAACTTTCGGGTGAGTGCGTGTACAGAAAAAACGCCACTGTCATATATATCGATGGTGACAGTTCCCGGAGTTAAGGTTATTGAATTTGCAAGAATAGCCCTCGCTGCCGGATTATCATAGTCCGCCTTGAACCACACTACAAGCGGATCTATCTTGTCATTGGATGTCAATATAATCCCGGTGACATCCACAGCACTTTTCACCACTTCCTTGATCAGCCACAGGAAGTATATTAGGAGCTTCAGATAGTTGGCATGTAGAATGAAATATGTGCGGTCGGATTTGAGGCCTCCAATTCTCAGAGAATCTATGACAAAGCATGAAATCAAAAATGCGGAAATACATCCGTATAAAACGAATTTCACCTGAAATATCTCTGACATCACGATCCACAAAAGCAATAACAAGCTGAACACTTCCAGGAAGTTCAGATATGGATTGCTCACCAGGTGTCGGTCGCGAAAGAAGTCTCTCATCTCTACCTTTAACCTTTCATTTATAAAACGTTATAAAACTGATTGAAAATATAATTGCTATATAAGTATACATGATAGAATCGTACCGTTAAAGACTTTTGTTCAGATTACTGTGCATTTTAAAGTCGTTCAAATTATTGCATTTTCTCACCATTTCAATTGCAAACAACTGTTCGAAATGGTATAATTTGATGATTTTAGTACAGGGAGATTAAACCGGAATGAAGGATTTTATTAAGGAGGGGCCAACAGTCACAATGTTCGTTCCGTACGACTGCAACAACTGCTGCCCTTTCTGTGTAAATAAAGATGATTATAGAGATACATCATCGTTTAATTTAGACCGATGCTATAAAGCGCTTGACCTGATGGATAAGGTGCTGCCTCATAACGATGTGGTTTTGACAGGCGGTGAGCCTCTTGCCGACTTGGATGCGCTTCAGGACATCTTGAATCACATCAAGGATGGTCATCACGTCTACATCAACACCACACTTCCGACCAACGAGACTCAGGATATCCACAAGGTTGCCGAGGTTCTCAACAGGAACAAGGACAAGATTAGCTGTATCAATGTTTCCAGACATCTCAAGCACTACGTAAAGGAGTGTTCGGACGGGATTTTCGATTTGCTCGAGGTACCTCATCGCATAAACTGCGTAGTATTCCAAGATGCCAACGAGCCTGAGACTAAGGAGAAGCTTCTCAAGGTTCTCGATCGATTCGCGGGACACGAGATTCAGCTAAGAGCCAATTACTCCAAGCTGACTCTTGACAACGTGTTTGACACTGAGCAGGACGATCTGTTCAGGCTCATAAGCTCCATCGCCGAATACAAGGGACATCTGGAGAAGGAGCTTTTCCGTACCGGCTTCCTGTTTCAACTCGGTGACAGCAGAATCACCTATCACAAAACTCTGCCCTATAGCAAGATTAACGGAAGAGTTGGTGACATCATCATCAGGCAGACCGGGGAGATATATGATGACTGGAACAATTACGGTGAAGAGTTAACGCTCAACTCGTTGACTTTATAGCGATAGTGATATCTATAACTATAAAATCGCCAGTCTGAATCCCAGGCAGCGCAATCAATAGCGATTATACTCTCAATTTGTATACTTTATCACTTCGGTTTATTTGACAGATAGAGGATTTGATATGAAGAAGAGCGAGGAACGCCAGAAGAAGGTGCTGGCATATATGAAAGAAACTATCAAGCTCAAGGGATTCCCTCCTACCGTGAGGGAGATTTGCGATGCCATAGGCATCAAGTCAACATCTACAGTTTACAGCGATATCAAGGCGCTGGAGTCACTGGGGTACATCAGAAAGGACCCCAGTAAGCCTCGCGCACTTGCGGTTGTTGACTGCGAGCATCAGAATGCAGAATTCGAAGCTGACGATATCAGTATGGTTCAGCTGCCGGTAATAGGGAATGTAGCGGCAGGGGTACCTATCCTGTCCGAGCAAAATATCGAAGACAGCATTCCATTCCCCGCCAGGTTTATCGGAAATGGCAACAACTTCCTGCTTGTAGTGCACGGAGACAGCATGGTCAATGCCGGTATCAACGACGGTGATTACCTGATTGTGCAGGAAGATCAGACCGCGGCAAACGGAGATATCGTCGTAGCAATGATACAGGGCGCCTTTGAGACAGAGGCCACGGTTAAGAGATTTTACAAGGAGAAGTATCATATCAGACTTCAGCCTGAAAATGACTTCATGGATCCGATCATCGTCGATGATTGCACGATTGTCGGCAAGGTCAAGGGAGTCTTTAGATATTTTAATTAATTTTTTCATGTTTTAATTTCCCCAAGGAGGATACAATGACACAGAGTAACGAACATCAGTACTCTAACGGCATAACCGACGCGAGAACGCTGGGTTGGCCCAAGACCATTCTGCTCGGACTGCAGCACACCTTCGCCATGTTCGGCGCTACCGTGTTGGTCCCGCTGCTGACAGGCTTAAACATTTCGACAACACTTTTGATGGCAGGTCTGGGCACGCTGCTATTCCACATTATCACGAAGGGGAAGGTTCCTGCATTCCTCGGTTCGTCGTTTGCTTTTCTCGGCGGATACGCAGCAGTTGCTCCGCTGCAGAACGGACATCCCAATACCGAGATGCTTCCATACGCATGTGGCGGTGTCCTGGTTGCAGGCTTCGTATACGTAGTTCTCGCAACACTCATCAAATTCTTTACGATAGAAAAGGTCATGAGAGTCTTTCCTCCTGTAGTTACCGGACCAATAATAATCTCCATCGGATTGATACTTGCTCCTTCTGCTATCAAGAACGCTCAGACAGACTGGCTTCTGGCGATTATAGCCCTCGCGTCTATTATATTCTTCAACATGTGGGGACGCGGCATGGCCAAGATTGTCCCTATTATTTTGGGCGTAGTTATCGCTTACGCAGTTGCGCTGCTGATGGGCAGGATAGACTTCACCGGTATGAGCAGACAGTCATTGGTTGCACTTCCACCAATCATGATGGCAAAGTTCGATCTCAGCGCCATCATCACGATCACCCCTATCGCGTTGGCTACCATGATGGAACACATCGGAGACATCTCCGCCATCGGTGCTACAACAGGCAATAACTATATCAAGGATCCCGGACTGCACCGCACTCTGCTGGGAGACGGGTTAGCCACGATGATGGCTTCTTTATTTGGCGGCCCTGCAAATACAACCTACGGCGAGAACACGGGAGTACTCGCACTCACCAAGGTGTACGATCCGCTGGTAATCAGAATTGCAGCATGCTTTGCGATTGTGCTGTCGTTCATTCCAAAATTTGCATTCATAATCGAGACTATTCCGGCAGCCATTATCGGTGGCGTATCCCTGATACTCTACGGTATGATTTCCGCAGTCGGAATCAGAAACTTGGTTGAAAACCAGGTTAACTTCAAGAACACCAGAAACACCATCATCACAGCCTTAATTCTGGTATGCTCGCTAGGCTTCAACCAGATTGGCGGACTCTCATTCAAGGTTGCCGGTGTAAACATCACGCTTTCCGGACTGGCTATCGCAGCCATTGTCGGAATTGCAGCTAACAGCCTGCTACCCGGCAAGGACTATCTGTTCAGTGAGGAAGGCGAGGACGAGAAGTTCCAGACATTCAAGATTTAAAATTATAGGGAAATACGTATCTGCGATTGACAAAGCGATGGAAGAGATCTCATACGATAGGCGAAAGCCTCACTGAGGATATTCAGTCGGAATTTAACCGCTATGAACTTGATTATCCGGATTATGCAGGCGTAAAGCATTAGACAGCTTTGTCATATGCAGATCCTACAAAAACACGGATGCTCCATACGTTATCCATGTTACTATTATTGCCGCTATGACTACACCCAGCGCAATAGCAGGCATAGCCCTCTTGAGCTGCAGATCCATCAGTGCTGCAACCAGCGCGCCTGTCCAGGCGCCTGTACCGGGAAGCGGAATGGCTACCAGAATCATTAACCCCCAGAACTGGTATCTGAGTACCACGTCCTTGTTCTTGTCCGCTTTCTTTTCCATTCTAACGACGATTCTATCGAGTCGTTCGGATTTTTTGCGCATCCAAGCGAATACATCTCTGGTAAAAACTACCAGAAAAGGAATTGGCAGCAGATTTCCAATTACCGCTATCAGTGCCGCCTGCCATATCTCAAGACCGGCTACAGCAACTCCGTATGGAATCGCACCGCGCAGCTCTATGACCGGCACCATAGCCATCAGCAGTGTTGTAATCATCCGTCCTCCTCTTTACGAACTACTGGAGTTAATCATGTATTGTATATGTGCCCATTCCCCAGAACAAGGAATTGGACTTTACGAACTAACGGAGTTAGTCATGTATACTCAAATAAAAATATAACCTTTTTCATAATCGGCCATCTGCTTTATCCTGCAGTGGACCAGTCAATTGTATCACACGGCGCAAAGCCCATCAATTCATAACACCATCACATGAACGTGATTGTGCCCAACTCCCATTTATGATACCATCATATGCATTACAGGAGGTATTTATGAAAGATAAAAACGTATGGAATAGCTACTCTCCCGCTGAGCTTGAAGCGCTCGATAAGCTCAGCAAAGGATACATAGACTTTATTTCTGAGGGCAAGACAGAGCGCGAGTGCACTGATTTACTGGTCAAGATGGCTGAAGAGCACGGATACCGCGACTTAAACGAGGTAATCAGGAATAACGAGACTTTGGATGTAGGCAGTAAGGTCTACGCGGTAAATATGCATAAGAGTCTGGTTACATTTAACATCGGCGAAGATATCGTTAACCGCGGCATGAACATCCTCGGTGCGCACATCGATTCACCGCGAATCGATCTCAAACAGAACCCACTGTACGAGACAGACGAGTTCGCTTATCTGGACACACAATATTACGGTGGCATCAAGAAGTACCAGTGGGTTACAATGCCGCTCGCACTTCACGGTGTAGTCGCTAAGAAGGACGGAACAGTTGTCAATGTCAATATCGGCGAGGCCCCTACGGATCCGGTCTTCTTCATCAGCGACCTGCTCATTCATCTCGCACAAGACCAGATGCAGCTCACAGGCACCAAGCTGATTGACGGCGAGAATATGGATATCGTATTTGGCACGCAGCCTCTCGATGAAGACACTGAAAACGCTGTCAAGGCCAACGTACTCAAGCTACTCAAGGATAAATATGATATTGAAGAGGACGATTTCTGGTCGGCTGAGATTGAAGCAGTTCCATCCGGCAGAGCTAGAGAAGCCGGCCTCGATAGAAGTCTGATTCTGGGTTACGGACATGACGACAGATCGTGCGCCTACACGTCCGCCGTTGCCCTGTTTGAAGTTGATAATCCCAAGACCACGACCTGCGGACTGTTCGTCGACAAGGAAGAGATTGGAAGCTACGGCGCAACAGGTATGCAATCACACTTCTTCGAGGATATAGTGAGAGAGCTACTGGATAGAATGGGAATCTACACAGAACTGAATGCCGCACGCGTTCTCCGAAATTCGCGCATGCTCTCATCCGACGTCAGTGCAACCTACGACCCTATGTATGCTGACAAGTTCAGCAAGAGAAACGCTGCTCTGTTCGGACGCGGAATAGTATTCAACAAGTATACCGGCAGCAGAGGCAAAGGGGGTTCTAACGATGCCAATGCTGAATATCTGGGACATCTACGCGCCATAATGCACAAGCACGACGTCAAATTCCAGTCTGCCGAACTCGGCAAGGTAGATGTCGGCGGCGGCGGCACTATAGCTTATATCCTCGCCCTGTATGGCATGGAAGTCGTGGACAGCGGCATTGCCGTTCTCAACATGCATGCTCCCTATGAAGCTGTCAGCAAGTCCGATGTATATGAGGCTTATAAGGGTTACAAGGCGTTTATCCTTGAAGCATAGAGCCTTTATATTTCCCGCGATGTATGTCCGCGATTAATCGTCGTCTATACGCCGAAAGATTTACAAATATCAGATATGCACAAAATCCCGTCTCTACCGAGACGGGATTTTGCACTTCATCATCTATTTGCTTATATTTTTTGTATTTATTGTGATCAGCATGTTTCACTTGCCTAGCAGAATCCGGGCAACAAAAGTTCCCAAGCTGTATGGTCAACTAATCGACCTGAACATTAACTACTCTATCTACGTATGTTGTATGCAGCAGATGGTGAGCCCTCTCTCCTCCCGGCACTCCGAAGTAATCTTCGTACATTTTGACGATGACCGGGTTCTCGTGAGACTTGCGGATCGGCGCATTCTTGTCCAGAGTATACAAGCCCTTTGCACGTTCAGCTCTGACATCCATGAAATTCCTGATCTGCGAATCAACGTGAGGCTGTCCACCGCCGTTTACACATCCGCCCGGGCATCCCATAATCTCTATGAAGGTGTAATCAGCTTCTCCAGCCTTAACCTTATCTAAAATCACCCTGGCATTTGCAAGTCCGCTGGCAACAGCAACCTTGACCTTCTGTCCCTGCAGATCATATTCAGCCTCTTTGACGCCCTTAACTCCGCGTACGTCCACGAAGTCCAGATTGATTAGCTCATCACCTGTCAGCTTCTCTACAGCAGTTCTGAGAGCAGCCTCCATTACACCGCCTGTAGCACCAAATATTACTCCGGCACCGGTGTATTCACCAAGCGGGTTGTCGTACGGTTCGTCCTCAAGCTTCATGAACTCGATACCGGCCAGCCTGATCATTTTAGCCAACTCCCTAGTCGTGATCGAGAAATCGACGTCCTGATATCCGTCCTGTCCCTGATCATTTCGACCCAGCTCATGCTTCTTGGCTGTACAAGGCATCACGCTGACGGACACAATCCTGTCCGCCGGTATCCCCATCACTTCCGCATAGTACGACTTGGTTACAGCACCGAACATCTGCTGCGGCGACTTACATGTCGACAGGTTAGGAATCAGGTCCGGGTAGTAGTGCTCACAGAATTTAACCCACCCCGGTGAACATGAAGTAATCATAGGCAGCACACCGCCACCCCGGACTCTCTCAATCAGCTCGTTCGCCTCCTCGACGATAGTAAGATCGGCTGAGAAGTTGGTGTCGAACACCCTGTCAAATCCAAGTCTGTGAAGTGCTGCAGATAGCTTGCCCTCTGCTTCTGTGCCGATCGGCTGATCGAAACATTCAGCGATAGCAACACGTGTTGAAGGTGCCGCCTGAACTATTACATACTTATCCGGATCTTCAATTGCTTCCATAACCTGAGTTACAGAATCCTTCTCGTACAGCGCTCCAACCGGACATGAAACTATACACTGTCCGCAGTTAACACAGCTCGTCTCCGCGAGTGGCAGGTCAAATGCAGTTCCGACATATGTATCAAAACCTCTCCTGTTGGTCCCGATTACACCTATGCTCTGGAGATTGTTACATGCACCGATGCAACGGCGGCATAGGATACATTTACTGTTGTCACGCACGATAGACTTAGAGCTGTCCTCAATCACAGAATGATTCTTAACACCCTTATAGTACTCCGTATCATCCACTCCGTATCTCCTGCAGAGCTTGAGCAACTCACAGTTCCCGCTTCTATAGCAGCCGAGACAATCCATGTTGTGATCCGACAGCAGAAGCTGCAAATTCTTTCTTCTCGAATCAATCAGCTTAGGGGTATTTGTATGTGCTACCATCCCGTCAAATACAGGGAATACGCAAGCCGCCACAAGCGCCCTCGCACCCTCTACTTCACACAGACACATTCTACATGCACCGATTTCATTTACATCCTTGAGATAACATAGAGTAGGAATATCCACTCCTGCAATGTGCGCTGCCTCCAGTAGCGTAGAACCTTCAGGAACATTAACCTCTATATTATCAATTGTTACCTTAACATCTGACATATCGCTTCCTCCACTACTTTCTTACAATCGCACCAAATCTGCAATTATCCATACAAGCGCCGCATTTGATACACTTAGCGCTGTCAATCACGTGTGGTGTCTTAACTGTACCGGAAATAGCATCTACCGGGCAGTTTCTGGCACAGAGAGTACAGCCTTTGCACTTTTCTGCAATGATGGTGTATTTGAGCAGCTTCTTACATACGCCGGCAGGACATGTTTTGTCCTTGATATGTGCAACGTACTCATCTCTAAAGAATCTCAACGTTGACAGTACCGGGTTAGGTGCAGTCTGTCCCAGCCCGCACAAGGAGTTTCCCTGGACAAACTTGGCTAATTCTTCCAGCTTGTCGATGTCATCCATTTCGCCGTTGCCCTCTGTGATTCTGGTCAGAATCTCGAGCATTCTCTTAGTTCCGACTCTGCAAGGAGTGCATTTACCGCAGGATTCGCTTACGGTGAATTCGAGGAAGAACTTGGCGATATCGACCATACAGCTGTCCTCGTCCATTACAATCAGTCCGCCGGAGCCCATCATACACCCGATATTCTTGAGGTTCTCGAAGTCTATTGGAATATCGTAGTAGGTGTTCGGAATACATCCACCTGAAGGGCCACCGGTCTGAGCTGCCTTGAATTTCTTGCCTCCGGGAACGCCGCCTCCGATGTTCTCTACGACATTGCGCAGAGTCGTTCCCATTGGCACCTCGACAAGTCCCGTGTTGTTGATTTTGCCGCCGAGAGCAAACACCTTAGTACCGGGCGACTGCTCGGTTCCCAGTGAGCTGAACCACTCTGTACCCTTGTTGAATATCATCGGGATATTTGCATAAGTCTCAACATTGTTGAGAATCGTAGGACACCCGAACAGACCCTTAACTGCCGGGAAAGGTGGTCGTGGGTGCGGTTCTCCTCTATTTCCCTCGATAGATGTCATGAGTGCTGTCTCCTCACCACATACAAAGGCTCCGGCACCAAGTCTGAGATCTATATCAAAATTGAAGCCTGTACCGAATATATCCTTTCCTATCAGTCCATACTCCCTCGCCTGCTTGAGCGCAATTTCAAGTCTGTTAACGGCAATCGGGTACTCGGCACGAACATAAATGTAACCCTGATCAGCACCGATTGCATAGCCGGCAATCGCCATAGCTTCAAATACCGAATGCGGGTCGCCCTCTAGGATTGAACGATCCATAAATGCACCGGGATCACCTTCATCGGCGTTACAACATACATATTTCTGTACGTTTCCCCTATCGCCTGATGCAAATTTCCATTTTTTACCTGTCGGGAACCCGGCACCACCGCGGCCTCTGATACCGCTGTCCATTACAACCTGAATTACTTCATCCGGTGTCATCTCTGTCAGGCACCTGCCAAGAGCCTCATACCCGCCGGTGGCAATGTATTCATCGATGTTCTCCGGATCGATAACACCGCAATTTCTAAGGGCAATCCTCTCCTGCTTAGTGTAGAAGTCGGACTCTGTCATCGTCTTGGCCGGACTGCCGTCTGTGGTCTCTTCCTTGAGCAGGTAATCATCAGCGGGAACGCCTCCGATGATGTGTTCATCTACAATAGCCTCAACCTTTTTAGGATTTACCTCTTCATAATAAACGGCCCCCGGATGCACAACAACAACCGGACCCTTAGCACACAGCCCCTGACATCCGGTCTGAATAATTTTGACATCATCCTCCAGGCCGTGCTTTCCGAGCTGCTCTTCCAAGGCCTCTACGACCTCTCCGCTATGGTTGGATGTACATCCGGTACCGCCACATACTAATACATAATATTTATGAACCTGTACACCATCAGCTTCAGTGACAGCAGCTGCACCATCTAATCTCAGGCCGACTTGGCACATCATCTTGTTCTTGATGGACCTAAGCTCATTAAGCGATTTCATAATAACCCTCCATAAGTAAACCTCACGCTGTATAATTTAGCGTATCATTTCATAACCGGAAACTAGATGTATTTTGCGAGCACCTCCGGAATCTTGTCCGGAGTCATCTTGCCGTACACATCTCCTCCAACAATCACTACCGGAGCCAAGCCGCAGGCTCCTACACAGCGGCAGGAATCTAAAGAGAATTTGCCGTCCGGAGTGCATTCTCCATCACCGATCTGCAGTTCTTCCGATACCTTGTCAAAGATATCGCCTGCACCCTTTACATAGCATGCAGTGCCGAGACAGACTGAAACCTCGTGTTCCCCCTTAGGTGACATGGAAAACTGTGCATAAAATGTTGCAACGCCATACACCTTCTCCATAGGAATACCGGTTCCATCGGAAATAATCTTCTGGACCTGGTACGGGAGATAGCCATATATCTCCTGAGCCTTCTGCATAATCGGCATCAGACAGCCATTTTCACCCTTAAGGCCGTCAATAACCCCGCGTAGTTGTAGTTCCTGTTCAGGTGTTCCCTTAAAAGGGACGTTTGAAACCTTCATACCTTAGAACCTCCTTGGACTAACCAATTAGTCATGTTTAACAAAATTAAACTATACATTGAAAATATTATATATCTGGAACGCAGTGATTGCAACGATAGTTATACTTTTGACCATGAATGCTTGCACATATTTATTCGCTTTTTTTAATTCTAAATTTTGCATCTAAATACTCGCAATTGATAAATTAGTAACGTATAATGATAGTGTTATAAAATATCCGGGAGACCGGGAAGTTGCGGAGGCACAAAATGACTTTACAAGAGATTAACGCCATAATAGATGGAGAAATTCTTACAAAGGACCCCGACATGGACATGGAGCTAGTGAACGCATTTTCCTCCGATGTGATCAGCCACATCGTGACATACGTAAGCGACAAGTCCATACTCATCACAGCCGTGTACAATCCACAGATACTCAAAACCGCTGAAATGAAGGGTGTACAGTGTGTAATTCTCATCGGGATATACGAGCCGGAGCCTTCTCTGATCTCACTTGCAAATTCCCTTGGCATCACACTTCTGCGCTCGACATATTCGATGTATGTTACGTGCGGCAAGCTGTACAGCTGCGGTTTGCAAGGAACGTTCTAAGTAATTAAAGGAGGAACTGTTGATATATCCAAAATTTTTAGACAAGGGCTCATCCATCGGGATTTGCGCTCCGAGCGCCGGGGTTGGTCGCAAGCTTGAATCGTTTGACAAATCTCTAGCGGTATTGCGCGATGCAGGCTACGACATAATTGAAACTGCCAACGTCAGAACTGATAACGTGAGGTCTGCCGACGGCAAAACCCGCGGCGAAGAGTTCAACTCACTGCTCGAGAATCCTGATGCCGAGATGATACTCGCAGCTTCGGGCGGAGATTACAATATTGAGATGCTCCCCTATATAGACGTGGAGTTGTTATCCAACTATCCAAAATGGATAACCGGTGCTAGCGACCCTACCAATATCACTTACTACGTCACGACTAAGCTCGACATAGCTACCATGTATGGGTTCAACGCGGGCAGCTTCGACTGGAATGAGCTGCATGAATTTCAGCACAACTCACTAAAGTTTTTGCGGGGAGATATAACAAAGCAGCACTCCTTCGAGTACTATGATTCGAATACCGACTTTTCTGTATCCGGTAATACACTTGATGGCGAGGTAAATTGGATATTGTCGATGCCCGGGATTGAGGAAATATTCGACAAATCGTCATCCCCTGATTCACCGAAATTGATCGTAGAGGGTCGTCTAATTGGGGGATGTATCGACTGCATAGCTAAATTGATTGGTACCCCTTACGACGGAACCGGAGAATTCGTCAAGAAATATCCCCGCAAGATCTGGTTTATGGATAATTTTGCGATGAGTGCATTTGATCTGTACCTAACCATGATGCAGATGAAATACTGCGGCTACTTTGAGGGAACTACAGCAATAGTGTTCGGACGCACCATGTTCCCAGATAAGTCAGACGAAGAATATATCGCTCAGCTACGTCAGGCGATTCCGGATATACCATTCATCTGGAATGCTGACATAGGTCATGTTGAACCTTGCTTTACAGTGATTAACGGTGCTTACGGTATAGTTACATGTGCACAGGGAAAAGGTGCGCTGGAGCAGGCTTTAGTGTAGATAGATAAGGATAAAATTTTTATAATGCCTAAATAAACGTAAGAGGTAGATGCATAATTGCATCTACCTCTTGACGCTAAAATCAATGGTTATAGTGCGTCGTTATGAATAAGAACGCTCATGTAAGCACCCTTCTTAAATATTGATGTGCTTACACCCCATGCAATAGCTGAACAAGCTAGCTCACCTGCATGCTTTGACTTAATGCTTCTCGAGCTTAGCACGATTCCCTTTGGATATAGTTCAGCGCCTAGATACTGATGTAGGCTATCTGCAGAACCTGACTCAACAGCCTTGATTGAACGACCAGGATTTGTATCCCACCACTCGTTTGGCTTTGAGAATGAACCATCAGCTCTCATCTCGCCAGAAGATAGATTCTGAGCACATACTTCTCTGAGTTTTTCTAGAGTCTCATCGTCGATTACACCATCAGTAATCGAATATGCATACATTGCACACGCAACACCATCATCATCTAGTTCCTTGAGAAGGTATAGATTCGAGACACCTCTCTCCTTGAACTTCTTCCACTTAGCAGAAACCTTCTTGAGGCTTGCGTCGTTGTAAACAGATGAGTTTCCGTCCTCAAGAGCACGTCTTAGCTCTTCTAGGTTAACATCCTTCTTCTCCCAGTTGTCGATAAAATTGATTCTTAGATCACTCATGTAACTTTACTCCTTTAACTCTTCTTGCCAACTAGCTAATGTATCATTATCAAACACGATCGTCGTGTCAATAAACGGTTTTACTACGATCTCCGTGTAAAAAGGTCCTTTTTTCTTGTAATATGCCGTTGCCCCGGAGCGAGATTTTATTGAGAACTTTATCTCATACTCTCCAGGAGGCATCAAAATAGACGGTGTTAAAAACTCGTCTGAAAATAAAACTCCTGATGACCAATTCTCCCCATCAACAGAAAATGACATATTATAGAAATCACCATATCCGTTATCTATTCTTAGGTATACTTTTGATAGCTCTTTGTCGTGCTTCATGGTCTTAATCATATTAAATGCCTTCTTGCGTTTAGTCTGCTTGTAATACAAGAATCCCAAACTTATAAAGAATAATATAGACATTCCCACAGGTACTATCCAAGGTCTTTCGATTAACAAACTCATAAATTAGTTCTCACTTTCCTTATTGTTGCAAAATCTCTCTAATATTGTCAAGACTGTGACTTTGATTATTGCTCTCAGGCTACCTAGCGGGCAGTCATCACAGCTAAGTGCTGGAGGCGAATACAGAAGGCTACGAAGTTTTGATAAGTTCAAAGACTTGCGAAGTTACGAATGTGAGCATTGTTTTATCACATCAAGTTAAGCAGCATTCGTATAATTCGTCAAGCGAGTGAAATTCTTTGCCAATGCTTGCAGACTTTTGCTATTCGCCGATCCCTATGTGTCTCTTAAAATTACCCACTATGCTTTCACCATCTGACATCATAAGAAATGCATTAGAGTCAACATCGTGAACTATTCCTTTTAGGTGTTCAATTTCATATTTCGATACAAGCGTGAGAACTATATTCACCTCATCTCCTGTATACGCTCCTCTTCCTTTCCAACTTGTAACTCCTCTGTTTAATTCTTCAGTGAGAAATTTTTCTATGCCGTCTTTCTTTGTAATAATCAGAACCTCCGTCTTTATGTTCTGAGTATGCATTCTATCGATAAACATCGCCTTTATAGATGAGTAAATGAAAGAGTAAACTGCTATTTTGACATTAAATAGAAGCAAACAACAACCATATACAACAAAATTCACAATATTGTTAAGCATCCCTACGCTAACGTTAGGATTCTTCTTTGCCATACACACAGCAATGATATCAGGTCCACCAGTGGAACTTCCACCTCTCAAAATCATTCCAGTTCCTATTCCTCCGATGACACCAGCTACTACGCACGCAGTTAGGTAATCATCGATATAAGGAATCTTTGGCACTGGTGCAAGTGTGAGACATATCGATGATATACCTATCGAAATCAGAGTCTTAGTCGCGAATTTAAAACCTGCTGAGGAATAAGCATATAAGAACAGCGGTATATTGATTAAGAAGTAGATAATACCCGTAAAATCAAGTCCGTATATAGTTGTGAATCCAGTATTAACGGCGATTAAATGCCTAACAATCTGCGATATTCCGAGGAATCCACCGTTATACAAGTGCATCGGAGTGATTAGGAGGTTTATGCTGAACGCATAAATTAAGTTTCCAAGAATCATCAATATGGCACTTGATAATCCATTCCATTTGTCTTCAAATTTATTAAACCAGTTCATTTCAAAAAATTTATGGTGAAGCATCCCTTAGGGATGCTTCACCTTTAGTTATTATTTACGATTCTTGATAGTTGCCTGTGCAGCAGCCAGTCTTGCGATTGGAACTCTGAACGGCGAGCAAGATACGTAGTTGAGTCCGGTCTTGTACATGAACTCAATAGTAGCAGGATCACCGCCGTGCTCTCCGCAAACACCTAGCTTAATATTCGGTCTAGTCTCTTTTCCGCCTTCACAAGCCATCTTAACGAGTTTTCCGATACCCTTCTGATCCAGTGACTGGAACGGATCTCTCTCCATGATGCCATCATTAATGTATTCTTTGATGATATTACCTGTATCATCACGTGAGAAACCAAAGCCCATCTGAGTCAAGTCGTTAGTCCCAAACGAGAAGAATTCAGCATCATCAGCGATTTCGTCAGCAGTAAGAGCCGCCCTAGGAATCTCAATCATCGTTCCTACCATGTACTCCAGCTCCGTACCTGCCTCTTCAAAGCACTTCTTAGCCATCTCATCAATAGTATTCTTGACAAATCTAAGCTCCTTGATATTCCCAACCAAAGGAACCATGATTTCCGGCTTGATCTTGTATCCCTTTTCCTTCGATACCTCGATAGCAGCAGTGATAATAGCAGCTGTCTGCATCTCGGCAATCTCAGGATATGTAACAGCCAGACGGCAACCTCTGTGTCCGAGCATCGGATTGAACTCGTGCAGCTCAACAGTCTTCTTCTCGATTGCTTCCTTGGAGATTCCAAACTGCTCGGACAGCTGGTTAACATCTGCCTCTGTCTTAGGCAGGAACTCGTGTAGAGGTGGATCGAGAAGTCTGATCGTAACCGGTCTCTCACCCATTACCTCATAAATTCCCTTGAAATCGCTCTTCTGATAAGGAAGGAGTCCGGCAAGTGCCTCTCTTCTCTCTGCCTCGGAATCAGCGAGAATCATTCTTCTAATCTTAGGAATTCTCTCGTCTTCAAAGAACATATGCTCAGTTCTGCAGAGGCCGATTCCTTCTGCCCCAAATTCAAGAGCCTGCATGGCATCCCTTGGATTATCTGCGTTAGCTCTTACTCCGAGAGATCTCACCTCGTCTGCCCACTTCATGATAGTTCCGAAATCACCGGACAGCTCAGGAGCGACCGTCTTGATGGCAACGTCATAAACGCTGCCGTCAGTACCGTTGATGGAGATTACATCTCCCTCGCGATATTCCCTGCCGTTTACTACCATCCTTTTATCAGACTCATATACAGCAATTGCACTGCATCCGGCTACACAACACTTGCCCATTCCACGTGCAACCACAGCAGCATGGGATGTCATTCCACCTCTAGCTGTAAGAATTCCCTCTGCAGCAACCATACCTGCGAGATCCTCAGGGGAAGTCTCTTCTCTAACGAGTATAACCTTTCTACCTGCTGCTGCAGCCTCGGCA
The DNA here is from genome assembly GCF_000293155.1 of Mogibacterium sp. CM50. Classification (NCBI taxonomy): domain Bacteria; kingdom Bacillati; phylum Bacillota; class Clostridia; order Peptostreptococcales; family Anaerovoracaceae; genus Mogibacterium; species Mogibacterium sp. CM50. The sequence continues at coordinate 287,287 of NZ_ALNL01000044.1, forward strand.
GCGTCATCCGCACTGAATACAATCTCGCCGCAAGCAGCTCCCGGCGACGCAGGAAGCCCCTTTGCAACACTTGTTGCCTTGGAGAGCTCGTCCGCATCGAATGTAGGGTGCAGCAGCTGGTTGATCTGATCAGGCTCGATGCGGAGAATTGCAGTCTCCTTGTCGATAAGGTCTTCCTCGACCATGTCTACGGCAATTTTAACTGCAGCTGTAGCAGTTCTCTTGCCGTTTCTGGTCTGCAGCATGTAGAGCTTGTTGTCCTCAACAGTGAACTCCATATCCTGCATATCCCTGTAATGCTTCTCGAGGATATCCGCAACAGACTCAAACTTAGCATATACCTCCGGAAATGCCTGCTCCATCTCAGCAATTGGTTGAGGTGTTCGGATACCTGCAACAACATCCTCGCCCTGTGCATTGACGAGGAACTCACCGAAGATCTTGTTCTCTCCGTTTACAGGGCTTCTTGTAAATGCGACTCCTGTACCCGAAGTCTCGCCGGTGTTGCCGAATACCATCGACTGTACATTAACAGCTGTTCCGAGCGAAGCGGAGATGTTGTTGAGTTGTCTGTATAGGATAGCTCTGTCGTTATTCCATGAACGGAACACTGCCAGAATAGCCTCCATCAGCTGGTCTCTAGGATCCTGAGGGAAGTCTCTTCCCAGCTCTTTTCTGACTAGAGCCTTATAGCCTTCTATGATTGCCTTGAGATCATCTGTGGAGAGATCTACGTCGAACTCTGCACCAACCTCCTCCTTCTTGCCGTCGAAGATGATATCAAATTTTGCCTTTGGAATCTCAAGCACGACATCTCCGAACATCTGGATAAATCTTCTGTAACTGTCGTATGCGAATCTCTCATTGCCGGTCTTAGCAGCCAGACCCTTGACCGATTCATCATTGAGACCGAGATTCAAGATAGTATCCATCATTCCTGGCATTGATACCGGTGCACCTGATCTGACAGATACCAGCAGAGGGTTTTCAACGTCCCCGAAGCGCTTGCCCATAACCTGCTCGAGCTCAGCTAGGTGCTCATACACTTCCTTTACGATTTCTTCAGCTAGAACTCCGCCCTTATCAAGGTAATCCTTGCAAGCGTCAGTCGAGATAGTAAATCCAAACGGTACAGGCAGACCGATCTTGGTCATTTCTGCGAGATTCGCACCCTTACCACCCAGAAGACTTCTCATGTCCTTTGAGCCTTCGTTGAAGGAATAAACAAATTTCTCCATGGCATTTTCTCCTTAGTTAAAACTGCAATTTGCCTTCTATATATTCCCTAACGTCTGATAGCGGTAGACGGATCTGCTCCATCGTATCCCTATCGCGTATAGTGACTGATTGATCAGATTCTGTGTCGAAGTCAACACAGATTGAGAAAGGGGTTCCAATCTCGTCTTCTCTCCTATATCTCTTACCGATAGAACCCGCAGCATCGTACTCCACATTGAAGTACCTGCTCAGTTCTTCATAAATGGGTGTAGCTACATCCTCGAGTTTCTTGGATAGTGGCAGAACAGCGACTGTATATGGTGCCAAAGCCGGATGCAACCTGAGAACAACTCTCGTATCCTCATTGCCCTTGCCGTCTAATACCGTCTCCTCATCGTAAGCATCTATCAGGAATGCCAATGCTACTCTATCGGCTCCGAGAGATGGTTCGATGCAATACGGAACATATCTCTCGTTAGTCTCAGGATCGAGATAGCTCATGTCCTGTCCGGAGTGCTCCTGATGTCTGGTTAAGTCAAAGTCAGTTCTGTCTGCAATGCCCCACAGTTCTCCCCATCCAAACGGGAACAGATACTCCAGGTCAGATGTCGCATTGCTGTAGTGTGACAGCTCCTCCTTTTCATGGTCTCTGACACGGATATTATTCATGTTCATGCCTAGACTCCTGAGGAAGTCGATGGAGTATTCCTTCCAGTAGTCAAACCACTCCAGGTCGGTCCCGGGTTTGCAGAAGAATTCCAGCTCCATCTGTTCGAACTCTCTGGTTCTAAAGGTGAAGTTACCCGGAGTAATCTCGTTACGGAAAGACTTACCAATCTGTGCAATTCCAAAAGGAATCTTCTTGCGCGAGGTTCTCTGCACATTCTTGAAGTTAACGAAGATTCCCTGTGCAGTCTCAGGTCTCAGGAAGATTTCAGACTTTGAATCCTCAGTTACACCTTGAAACGTCTTAAACATCAGATTAAACTTACGGATGCCTGTAAAATCGGATTTTCCGCAGTCCGGACACGGAATCTTGTTATCGGCGATGTATTTCTCCATCTCCTCATCGTTCCAACCATCGCAGCTAATCTGGCGACCTTCCCTGCCCATGATATAATCTTCGATAATCTTATCTGCTCTAAATCTGGATCTGCAGCTCTTGCAATCGATAAGCGGGTCCGAGAACCCTCCAACGTGCCCCGATGCTACCCATGTCTCCGGATTCATCAGAATTGCGGCATCAAGACCGACATTGTACTTGGATTGCTGCACAAACTTGCTCCACCAGGCCTTCTTGACGTTGTTCTTGAATGCAACTCCTAAAGGACCGTAATCCCAAGTATTAGCGAGCCCTCCGTAGATCTCCGATCCCGGGAAAATATACCCTCTGTTCTTAGCCAAGGCTGTAATCTTATCCATCGTTACAGCTCTGTCCGGCTGGACTACACTCTTATCAATTGCCATACTTCTCTACCTATCCTGTCTGGTTCACTCTATAATTATTTATCTTCCTCTGCCTTGTCAACAAATACGTTGCCCGGCTGATCGGGTCCGAGATTCTCAATGTCTAAATCATAGTAATCATCAATACCTTCCCCCAGGTCGCTCTCTGTAAAATCAAAATCATCGCTCTTGCTGCGTTTCTTGAGAATTTCGCTGCCCTTACGCTTGAGATCGCTGATGTCTACGTTGTTCTTAACCTGATCAAACGCGTCGCGACTCTTGTCCTTGAGATCCTCGAAAGTATCCTGGCTCTTCATCCTGATATCGTTGTACAGCTCGCTGTCCTTGATCTTATCTACGGTCTCGCTCCCTGCGTTCTTGGCACGGTTATAGTGCTTCTTAACCTTGCCGTTTACATCTGTAACCTCTCCCTTGTCATTGACAAACTCAACATTGCAGTTGAATCCGGCCGCAGCCACTAGACCGAGTATCATACCCCAAGGAGCAATCACTACGCCTAGCAGTCCAACGGTGAGCGGGAGATTTACAAGAACCTCGTCGCCCTTCTTGATGATGATGCGGGACATGTTGCCTTTCTCCGCTGTCTTCTTGAGGCGCGCAAACAGTTCGTTACCGTACAGCCTCTCCCCTTCAGGTTCATCTGCCTTGATTGTCTCTTCGATGATTATAATTGCATCAACAACACTGCCGTCAGCTTCCTCAAGAGCGCTCTTAGCCTCTCTATAGCTAACTCCGGTCCTGTCCTTTACTAATTCAATCTTCTCCAGTGTGATTTCCATAGTATTCCTCCTCTTAAATATGACGACCTCATCTATATGCTCATTCTGTCACCAAGAATATCAACATCCAGGTAGTACTTTAAATACTCCGAGAGAATCCGCTGTAGCTCGCTTGAAACCGACGGCTTGAGTGACACCTTCTCAAAACCGGAAAGCGGCGTCCTAGTGAAGTAATCTAACACTTCAACTATATCAAAATCAGGCTTGAAAATCAACGAAGCATCACGCATATCAAGCCTTTTGTAGCAATCCTCACATAGGATTCCACCGCCGCTCACGGAGAAATACCGAATCTTTCCTCCACCCTCTTCTCGAAGCTCCGCCAACGATTTACCGCAGCTCACGCACTGCTTAAGCTCCGGCATTACACCGTTAAACGCCAGTGACTTAACGATAAACGCATACAGCAAAGTCATGTAGTTGCCTTTGGCATTTGTGATAGACTCCATAAATTCCAGCGTCATATCGAACAGCCTCGGCCTCGCCTGCTCCTCTTCAGTCGTCTTGTCGACGTACTCAAGCAGCTTGGATGCCACAACGTACCTGTCTATATCCTCGCCAATCGAGTAGTAGCTCCTCTTGACATCAGCGTTATTAATGTTGAAGTAGCTGCGCCCCTTGTAAATATCATATTCGGCAAACGTAAAGGGCCGAATCGCCAGTGCTGCTCTTCCCTTTGCTCGCTCATTGATGCTCGTCCCCGCAGCAATCTTGCCGTGGCTCCTAGTGAACAGTGTAATAAGCCGCCTGTTATTTGCAATTTTGTTTTGCCGCAGGACTATCCCCTCTGTGTTAATCAGCATCTGACTATTCGTCCTTATATCCGAGATTTTTGATGACTCTATCCGAGTTGCGCCAATGCTCCTTAACCTTGACCCAGAGCGACAGGAACACCTTGGTGCCCAGCAGCAGCTCTATCTCCTCGCGAGCGCTCTTGCCCACGCCCTTGAGTTTACGACCACCTTTGCCGATGATAATGCTCTTGTGCGATGTGCGTTCACAGCATATCACAGCTCCAATCTCAGTTATATCAGGCTTTTCCTCATACGATTCAATCTCGACAAAAATACCGTGTGGCACCTCCCGGTCGAGATATCGGAGAAGCTTTTCACGTATAATCTCGCTGACGATAAACCTCTCAGGGTGATCCGTTGCCATATCATCAGGGTAGTACATAGGCCCGTCATACATATAGCCGGACAGGCATTTCATCAGATGCTCTATGTTGGTACCCTGAAGTGCGGATATTCCAAAGATCTCGTCAAATAGTCCGCTCTCATCATATCTGCTGTAAAGCTCCAGATAAGCATCCGGGCTTACCAGGTCCATCTTGTTGATCGCGAGCACCCTTTTGGACTCCGACTCTGCCAGCATGTCGAGTATGTACTGGTCACCCTTGCCGAATTTTTTAGAGCCGTCGACTATCAGCAGGACGACATCCACGCCGCCGGCCGTGTTAAGGGCGGTCTCATTGATCGCTGTCCCCAGCTTATCCTTGGGCTTGTGAATCCCCGGCGTATCGAGGAAAATCATCTGAATTCCGTCCCCGCCATCGTGCTCGAGATCCGTGTAAATCCCGGTTATCCTGTTCCTCGTCGTCTGAGGCTTGTCCGACGTAATTGCAATTTTCTCTCCCAGCACATTGTTGAGAAGTGTGGATTTGCCGGCATTAGGCCTGCCTAAGATTCCTATAAATCCTGATTTCATCAATTCTCCAATCCGTTACCTGCAAATATCCAGTGCAGTCATTATCCGTTCCTCGTGTTCGCGCATCTCAGCTTTCTCTTCAGGCTGCATATGGTCGTAGCCTAGAAGATGCAGAAGGCTGTGCACAAACAGATATGTGACCTCCCTCTTGATAGATGTCTCATACTCCTGCGATTGCCTCTCGGCTTGATCGAGACAGATAACGACATCGCCCATCGGTATATTCACACCGGCTTCGTCTCCGTCCAGCTCCGCCAGCAGCTCGTCACTATTCTCAAACTGCGGGAACGATAATACGTCCGTCACACTGTCTATGCCGCGAAACTCACCGTTAAGCTCTCGGATTTCCCCCTCAGACACGATTGAAACACTTATATACACCGGCAGCTCACCTGCCTTAGAAAGCGTAGCTTCATCAAGCTTGCCCAAGAGCTCTGCTGCGAGCAGATGCTTAGCAGCCCTTTCAATCAGCCCTTCATCTATGCGTTCGTCAGCTTCGCACTCTCCGTAAGCGGCATCACTATAGTTGATATCTAATATCATCTTCTGCTCCCACCGCGCCGCGCATTCGCACTGCTGCTTGAATTCTCATAATCGCTATACGCCTTGATAATCCGCTTTACGAGCTCGTGTCTAACTACATCTACCTCGCTCAGGTAGCTGAACTCAACCCCATCCACATCAGCCAACACACGTTTAGCCTCTACCAGACCTGAGCCTGCTCCCTTAGGCAAATCTATCTGCGTGATATCTCCGGTGACTACCACCTTGGAATTGAAGCCCATACGGGTAAGAAACATCTTCATCTGTTCCCTCGTGGTATTTTGAGCCTCGTCGAGGATGATAAACGAATTATCCAAGGTTCGGCCTCTCATGTATGCGAGAGGAACAACTTCGATTACGCCATTCTCCTTGAGTCTGGCTGCAGTTTCCTGACCGATTATCTCAAATATGGCATCGTACAGCGGTCTCAAATATGGATCCACCTTGTCCTGCAGGTCTCCCGGCAGGAATCCGAGACTCTCGCCGGCCTCCACAGCCGGCCTGGCCAGTATGATCCGCTCAACTTCTTTGTTTTTGAGGGCATTTGCAGCAAGCGCACAAGCCAGGTACGTCTTGCCCGTTCCCGCCGGCCCTATGCCAAATACCATATCGTTGTTGCGGATGGTGTCGACATATCGCTTCTGCCCCTTAGTCTTGGGTTTGAGCGGCTTTCCCCTGTGAGTGTAGCATATCACATCGCTGACCTGCGACTTGGCATCAAAGGTTTCGCCTGCATTCTCCATATCTATCAGGTAATTCACCCTGCGAGCATCTAGCTCCGGCTCTACACGGAGATTTTCAACCATACTGCTGATGATATTTGCCGCTCTGATATTACCGGCGCCCTTGATAAAAAGTCCGTCATCACGCATGACAATCGTGGTACCGGTAGATTTCTCGACCTGCTTGATATTGGCATCAAGCGTACCAAAAAGCTGCTCTCTGTTTATATCCTCCGGAATTTCGAATCTAACTATATCTGTACTCTTATCCATGCACTTTTCCTTTGCAAATATTACTTAATATTATAGCCGTTTTACGCCCCGTTTACAACGAAATGATAACCGCCATTTAGCGCATTTATCAACAATTCGGAAAGAAAAAAACAGGGCCGCGGCCCTGTCAATTACAATATCGATAGTCATTTGCTGAGGTATTCCCTGACCATCTTGGATATAAGAGAGCCGTCAGCCTGCCCGCGAAGCTTAGACATTACGGTTTTCATCATAACGCCCATGCTCTTCATGTTGCGTTCAATGCCCTCTTCATCAGCAATCTTCTCAATCGCTGCAAGAACGGCTTCCTCGGACAGCTCCTCAGGGAGATATCTCTCAAGCACCTCTATTTCCTTGTTATAACCATCTAATAAGTCTGTTCTTCCGGCCCTCTCAAAATCAGCCAGCGCATCTCTGCGCATCTTGAGCTGCTTCTTGATGATCGGAATGATATCGGCGTCATCCTCAAGTACGACCTTCTGATCTACTTCGTGCTGCTTAATGGCAGCTCTAACGAGGTTGACGGTCTCCTTGGTGGTGACGTCGTGCTCCTTCATAGCTGTCTTGTAATCAGACATCAATTGCTCTTTAAGACCCACGCTCTTCACCTCCTAAGACTTAGTACTTTCTTGCCTTCTTCCTGGCAGCCTCAGACTTCTTCTTACGCTTTACACTTGGCTTCTCGTAATGCTCTCTCTTTCTGAGTTCGGACATCACGCCGTCACGCGCGCAAGATCTCTTAAATCTCTTAAGCGCACTTTCCAAGCTCTCGTTCTCTCTAACGGTAACCTGTGCCATATTACTGATTCACCTCCTGCCATTTCAGAGTGTTATGGACAAGTATCGTCATAACACATGAATTATAACATTTTAATAAGCAGAGCACAAGAAATAAAAAAGCGGACACATATGTGTTACTATCTGAACCAATATCAATATCCGCCTATTATCGCCTGTTATAACTATATGCATTCACTCTCTGCACGATTTATGCCATACGCTATGGTACGCGCTTAAAAGAGCTTGTCCACAATATCACTGGCCATCATCTTGCGTCGAGAATCCTCTCCTGTATCGAGCTTGTCCGCAGCATTACCGTGGATCATCACTCCGTACAGCAAGCTGTTGTTGGGACTGTTGCCTTGAGCGATCAGCGATGCAATTGTCCCTGCAAGCACATCTCCTGAGCCCGCAGTTGCAAGACCGGAATTGCCAAGGATGTTGAGGAACAACCTCTGGTCGCTGCCACTAAGCAATGATATCAGCGATACATCCGACTTAACCACCATGCTTACGCTATAACGCTCCGAGAACTTCCTGATAAAGCCAATTTTATTCTTGTCTACAACCTTGATGTCCTCGTCGCACAGCCTTGCCATCTCTCCCACATGAGGAGTAATTACGCATTCTGCCCTCCTCTTACGGAAAGGCTTGAGATTCTTGGATATTATATTGAGCGCTCCGGCATCAATAACCATCTTGATGTCCATGGCAAGCAGCTGTTTAACTAGGATTCGACCCGTCGAATCCTCCTTGAGACCCGGACCGACCAGCACCACATCAACCGACTTCGCAAACTCCGTCATCGCTCCCGAGATATCGTCATTCTTGTACGGTACTACCACAGTCTCCGGGATAGCGACGTTGAAGTAACCAACGTATTTGTTAGGGCAGAACACCTTGACCAGACCGCAACCGCACCTGTAAGCAGCCTTAGCCGCCAGCATGCTGGCTCCCATCATCGCATTAGGCCCTACCACTATCCCGACCGAGCCGAATGTGCCCTTGTGCGAGCGCTCCTCTCGGGGTATAAGCGCCAAATGCCGCGTATCCTCAAGGAAGTCCCTGTCGCAGATGTACAGCTTATCTTCAATCAAAGCGTATCCGGACTTGATAATTCCTATATCTATTAGCTTGACCTCGCCTGTAACTGCTCTGCCTGCTCCAAAGAACATACCTGTCTTGTAGTTGCCGAACGTAACTGTCAGGTCTGCCTTGAATACGGCATCCATGATGCCGCCGGTAGTAGCATTGAGTCCGGACGGAATATCTATTGCTATCTTGAATCCCGACTTGGTATTGAGGTATTCAATAAACTTGGCAAAGTTTGCTCCAAATCGCCTGTTGAGTCCTATGCCGAAGATTCCGTCGACAATGACATCGTATCGCTGCTGCAGCACCTTCATATCATCGCGCGATCCAAGTCCGTACATTCTGAACGACTTGCTCATCGAAGTCAGCACTCTGAGCTGATCTGTAAAGGCTCTCGAAACCTTGCTTCTATCTCCTACGAAATACACATTGACGATATATCCGAGATGCAATAGCCATCTGGCCGCACAGAGACCATCTGCCCCGTTATTACCATGACCAACGACGACGAGGATCTCTGTGTCCTTGTCTGGATAACGTGCAATTATCTCATCGACAAGCCCGCCGGCAGCGTTTTCCATCAGGACGGCACCGGAAATGCCCTTGTCAATCGTATATTCATCCATGTAGCTCATGGCTTTCGCCGTCAATGCATACATACAGACTCCTCTTATATCAGAAATTAGTTCGCATAGATTATATCATCGAAGCCTCTAACCTTCAACGATTCTGTCCGTACACTTGTATATTATTTACAAATTTTACGCAATATTGTAGCATAGAGGAGATATATCTGATCAGTTAAGTTTTTAGGAGAAGGATTTGGCACTCAACGAACAACAGATGCGCGATATCATAATCGCGGACAAAAGAAGGAAAAAACTAAAGAAACGCAGACGCCGTAAATTCACAGCAGCGGTATCAGTCTTAGCAGTCATGTTCTTTATAGTAGGGCTTTACCGCAACAGAGATGTTCTGGCCCCGCCGAAATTAGATCGCGGCGTAATATTTATCGATCCCGGTCACGGAGGACACGACCCCGGTTCTCAGACGAAGAGCCGAGACGAGAAGGACGACACCCTCAGAATTGCCCTTCAGGTCAAGAAGGAGCTCAACAAAAAGAACTTCAAGGTGTATATGACTCGCGAGGATGACCGCTATACCGAACGAATTAAAATCGGCAAGATGGCCAACAAAAGCAAGGCTAAGCTGATGGTCTCAATTCACAGGAACAAGGCAGAGGACAAATCGGCTCAAGGTGTCGAGGTATTCCTCCCTATGGACAACAATGAGGAAAGCCGCTATCTGGGCAATCAGATAATGAAGCAGCTGCATAAAGAGGGCTTCACCAAGCGCAGAATTCGCGCCGGCACATTAGTCAGTAAGGAGCACGAATACGATGAGCTGTCGAAGAATAAGATGCCTTCATGCTTAGTAGAGCTGGGATTCATCAGCAGCAAGCACGATAACCGGTTATTCGACAACAATCTCAAGGGTAACGCAAAAGCGATGGCAAAAGCCATAGAAAACACGTATTCTCATTACTACGAAAAGGATAAGAATTCAGATGAAAAATAGACCTTCGCTCCGGTGCAGGATATTTATGATGACTCACAGCTTCTCTCCCCGGTTACCAGGGAATCTTTTCAAGTGCCATCACGCCGGCTGTATCGAAGCTATGGGTGGGACAATAGAAAAAACTCTGTAAAAACATTTGACAAGGTCTTTCGTGACAGTAATCATTAAATCACGGAGGGCTTTTTATTATGACCAGAAAACCAAAGAAACCGATGCATCATGTCGAAATGACTGAAGGAAAACGTGAGATCATCCGCGGACTGCTCGAAGAATACGATATTGAGAGCGCTCAGGATATCCGGGATGCTCTCAAAGATCTTCTCGGTGGCACGATCAGGGAAATGATGGAGGCCGAGATGGATGAACATATCGGTTATGAGAAATCTGAGCGCTCAGATGAGTTTGATCTTGAGCGGAACTACAGGAACGGATACAAGAATAAACGCGTCAATTCCAGCTATGGCAGCATGTCCATCGATGTTCCACAGGACCGCAATTCCTCTTTTGAACCTAATGTCGTAAAAAAACGCCGGAAAGACATTTCGGTCATTGACCGGAAGATCATATCGATGTATGCGAAGGGAATGACCACAAAACAGATCTCTGAAACGATTGAGGATATATATGGCTTTGAGGCTTCAGAAAGCTTCATTTCGGACGTAACGGACAAAATTCTGCCGCAGATCGAAGACTGGCAGAACCGCCCGCTGGAAGCAGTTTATCCGATCGTATTCATAGACGCCATCCATTTTTCTGTCAGAGAAGACGGAGTTGTACAGAAGCGTGCAGCATACGTTGTTCTTGGGATCGACGCAGATGGAAGCAAAGATGTCCTGACGATAGATGTTGGAGAAAACGAGAGCAGCAAATACTGGTTGTCTGTTTTGAATTCGTTGAAAAACAGAGGCGTTCAGGACATACTGATCCTTTGTTCAGATGGATTGACCGGAATAAAGGATGCCATTTCGGCTGCATTCCCGAAAACAGAGCACCGGCGCTGTATCGTACATATGGTCAGGAACACATTGAAGTATGTGGCGAACAAAGACATGATGTCCTTCGCGAAGGATCTTAAGACGATTTATACAGCTCCCGACGAAAAGACAGCACTGACGCAGCTTGATCAGGTCACAGATAAGTGGAGTCCACAGTGTCCCTATGCTATGAAACGCCGAAGTAATAACCGGGACGCCATATCTCCGATTTTCAAGTTTTCCGGGGATGTCAGAACAGCCTTCTACACGACCAATGCCATAGAATCACTGAATTCGACACTGAGGCGGCTAAACCGCCGGAGAAGTGTATTCTCCGGTTCTCAGGCACTGCTGAAAGCACTGTATCTTGCAACGTTCTAAGCCACACGCAAGTGGACAATGCCACTACGCAACTGGGGAAAAGTCCGTGGCGAGTTGTCGATTATGTATCCGGAGCGTCTGCCTGAATAGCAGAAATTGCCGGATTTCAAATCATGACCACCGGCTCAGCCGGTGATTTGTTTTGGCCCTATAAGGGCCTTTTACCTGCTGCATCTTAAGATGCGTTGAATAGATTCGTCAACCGCACGTATTTTCCTACAAGTCCTAAAGGACTACTTCATCTTTTCTCCTGTGAATGAATCAATATACTCTTTCAGCGTCATTTGATCATCTACTATGTCGTCTTGAAGTTGTGTACGTATGTATTCAGCTATTTTCTTTTCGTTTTTCCCTACTGTATCAACATAGTACCCTCGGCACCGAAAGTGTCTATTCCCATACCTGTATTTTAAATTTGCAAATTTATCGAATATCATAAGAGAACTTTTCCCTTTCAAATATCCGACTATTTGCGACACAGAATACTTTGGCGGTATTTTTACAAGCATATGTATATGGTCAGGGCATAGCTCTGCCTCAACAATGT